>USQD01000192.1 GCA_900556795.1 uncultured Prevotella sp.
ATGAAAATTGCTTTGATCGGCTACGGAAAGATGGGACACATGATCGAGGAGATCGCCCTGCAGCGTGGCCACGAAATCGTATGTAAGATTGACGTGAATAACCCTGAGGATATCGACAGTCCGGAGTTCTGCTCTGCCGATGTGGCTATCGAGTTTACCAACCCTACTGCCGCTTACGGCAACTATCTGAAGGCTTTCTCCCACAACGTGAAGGTGGTTTCAGGTTCTACCGGTTGGATGAAAGACCATAAGGAAGACGTAGAGAAGCTCTGCGCCGACGGTAAGCAGACCCTTTTCTGGGCTTCTAACTTCAGCATCGGAGTAGCCATCTTCTCTGCCGTAAACCGCTATCTGGCTAAGATCATGAACGGTTTTCCACAGTACTCTGTCTGCATGCAGGAAACCCACCACGTGCACAAGCTCGATGCGCCATCAGGCACAGCCATCACGCTTGCCGAGGAAATTATCGACAATATCGACAGAAAGAAAGATTGGAAGCGTGGCGTTACTTATTGGACAGAGGATGGTCATCACGATGAGGGCGATGCAAACATCACCGATGAGGATTTGGTCATCAACTGCGTACGCGATGGTGAGGTTCCTGGAATCCACGCCGTGATGTATGATTCAGATGCTGATATGATTACCATTGAGCACAGTGCCCACTCACGCAAGGGATTTGCTCTCGGAGCTGTTCTTGCTGCTGAGTTCACAGCCAACCATTCCGGTCTGCTCACAACCTCAGATTTGTTTAAGTTCTAATAAATCTAATAAATATGATTGACAAGCAGAAACAAAAACTCAATATGAAGGTGCAGTGGGCGAAGTTTGCAGTAGTTCTCGCCCTCTATCTTCTCTTCCTGGTTTGGGTAGAGAGCTGGCTGGGACTCATCGTGGTTCCGTTCATCTTCGATGTCTACATCACCAAGAAGATTCACTGGCAGTGGTGGAAGGATGAAGAAGGTCCTATCCGTTTCATCATGAGCTGGGTAGATGCGCTGGTGTTTGCTCTTGTAGCGGTTTATTTCATCAACCTCTTCTTCTTCCAGAACTACGTCATTCCGTCTTCCTCTCTCGAAAAGAGTCTCCTCACGGGCGATTATCTCTTCGTGAGCAAGGTAAGCTACGGACCTCGCATCCCTCAGACTCCGCTCACCATGCCTTTGACCCAGCACACCATGCCGCTGGTCAACGTGAAGAGCTACATTGAGTGGCCTCACTGGGATTACCGCCGCGTGAAGGGATTGGGCAACGTGAAGCTCAACGACATCGTTGTGTTCAACTATCCTGCCGGCGACACCCTCTGCAACGAGGAGCGCTATCAGGCGAACGATTACTATCAGATGGTTTATTCCATCGGCGACCAGATACTGGAGCAGAACGGCCAGCAGCAGGATGTCCGCGTGCTGAACCCATTGCAGCAGCGCCACTACTTCGAGAAAGTGTATGCTGCCGGTAGAAACTACATCCTGAACATGCCGGGCGAATATGGCGACATCATCAGCCGTCCTACCGACCGCCGCGAGAACTACGTGAAGCGCTGCGTTGGTTTGCCGGGACAGACCCTGCAGATCAAGAACCGCATCGTTTATCTTGACGGCAAGGCAAACAAGGAGCCTGATAATGTGCAATATACCTACAAGATGAAACTCAAGGGCGAGTTCCCTATCGACCTTGCCGATGAGCTGGGAATCACCAACGAAGACCTCCTGATGTATAATCAGAGCGGCGTGATTCCACTCACCAAGAAGGCTTATCTCGCCCTGAAGGCGAACAAGAACCTCGTGGAGAGCATCTCCATCAACACCGATGCAAGATACGGCGACCTGTATCCGCTCAACGCCTACACCGGCTGGACATGCGATAATTACGGTCCTGTATGGATTCCGAAGAAGGGCAAGAGCATCGCTCTGACGCTGAAGAACCTGCCTGTTTACGAGCGTTGCATCAAGGTTTACGAGGGCAACGACCTGAAGGTAGACAGCCGGGGCAACATCTTCATCAACGGTAAGTTGGCGAAGAGCTACACCTTCAAGCTCGACTATTACTGGATGATGGGCGATAACCGCCACAACTCAGCCGACAGCCGCTACTGGGGCTTCGTTCCTGAGGACCACATTGTGGGCAAGCCTATCTTCATCTGGTGGAGCCACAGTCCTGATCATCCAGGCTTCTCAGGCATCCGCTGGAACCGCCTGTTCAACTTCGTAGATAACATCAAGTAAGAAAGATAGATTTGAAAATCGCAGTTAAATTCCTAATAGCTTTAGGTTTATCGCTGCTCCTGGTGTGGGTGGTGCGAACCTTTGCCTTCACTGTCTTCACGGTGCCTGCGGGAGGTCTTCCTCCGCAACTGCAGGCTGGCAACCGGGTGATAGTGAATAGGATTGACTGCGATTTTTTCAATCGTGGCGATGTGGTTGTCTTCACCGATTCCGTGTTTGCTCCGGCTAAGAATCAAGCCAAGGTCAAAGGTCAGAGACAGGTTGGAAATCAAGTTCAGCCTAACCCCCGGAAATTCGTCTCAGAGGCTTATTTCATCGGTAGGATAGAGAAGCTTCCGGGCGATACGATTCTCATCGATACGGTGAAGTATATCATTCCTACGGTGTGCTGTAAGCGCTGTGGCTGCAAGGATTGCCGCTTCTATCTCCTGAAGACGCCAACCGGGCAGCAGGTGGTGCATAAGCATCAGATGATAGGCAAGGCTTACAAGCTGTTCTAAACGTAAAGAGTAATCATAAAGTTCAAAGTTCAAATCTCAAAGTTCAAAGTAAATTGAAAGCCCTTCTTTCCTCCACATATTTCGGTCCCATCCAGTGGTATCAGAAGCTGAACCGCTACGATGAATGCCTGATAGAGCGCCACGAGAGCTTTATCAAGCAAACCTATCGCAACCGTATGATCATCCCGACCACCAACGGTCCCCTCTCGCTCACCATCCCCACCAATCACGACATCTCCCTGTCGATGAAGGACATCCGCATCTCCGACCACGCCAACTGGCGCCACGTCCACTGGAATGCACTCCTTTCCGCCTACGGCGAGAGCCCCTTCTTCGAGTATTATCAGGACGACATCCGCCCCTTCTACGAGAAGAAATACGAGTTCCTCTTCGATTTCAACATGGAGACTACAGAGAAGATGATAGAGCTTCTCGACATCCGTCCCAAGATTTCAATCACCGAAGCCTATATTCAGAGTAAAGAACTGAAAGAAGAGGATGAAATCAAGGATTTCCGCGATGCTATTCGCCCTAAGAAGCCGCTTCCTGACGCTGAATTCGCTCCCAAACGCTATTACCAGGTCTACGGGCAGAAGCACGGTTTCCAGCCGAATATGAGCATCCTGGACCTCCTCTTCAATGAAGGCAACGAGGCGATATTCTACCTATAAATCATCAAGGTAGAGTATCGCCTCGCTGCTTTCTTATAATTCAATGAGCCTGATTCCGTAATTAGAAGTAGTAGGCCAGCTTTGCGCGCAAGCCATTGTGATCGATTCCGTATTTATATTTGCTGCCGTCCCAGCCTGCCGGCTGCTTATAAGCGCTGGAAAAACCGCCAAGATTCACGCCAGCCGACCAGTGCTTGCTGAGCATGTATTCGCATCCCATTTCCGCATAGACGCCAAAGCCATCTACGGTGGCGAAATCGTCGTCTGTGCAGGCGTAGCCAAGGCTCAGCAGCAGATTCCAGATGAAGCGCTTGTTGGTCTTGTAGGCCATTTTGTAACCCGCACCGACGAAATAGTTCATGATTACATCGTCGACGTCGTTGCCGCCGTTTCTAGGGATTTTCACCTTGGTTCTGCTGCCCACGCCATTGATGGAGAAGCCGATATAAATAGGACGGCGGGTGTTCTTCAGTTTCCACAGATGGGCGTATTCCATGGTCACGTCAAAGCCGGTAGGCGTTCTGCCCAGTTTATCGCCGTTGGCCGTAAGAATTTCGTTGCTGAGCCATGAATATCCGCTGCTTACGCTGATGCTGTTGGCTGGCAGATAGCGCTTCTCGTTGTCTGCATCTTCTACCACAACCTTCTTCTCCTGCTCTTGCGCGCAGGCCTTCTGTGAAGGAATTCCACTCAAAAATAACGCAAATGAGGCGCATGCAGCCAATTTTGCTGCTGATTTTGAATTCATACGTTTAAAAATTTATTGTTAATATTTTGGCAGCAAAGTTATAAAAAAAAACGGAATCCCATAGAACATGCATGAAAAATATATAGAAAATGTAACGTTAAAAAAAACTAATCCATAGTTTTCTGCCCCGCAACTCATGGTTTTCTGCCAGGGAAGTCATGGGTTGGCCGATGTGAAATCGTAGTATTCTGCCTTCTCTTGTCCTTATTCTAACGATAAATGATGACCGGCCTTGGTCATTATTTATGACCCGTTAAAGCCCTCATATAAGCCCATTTAGCCCTCATCTCCCGTTGCTCCATTCTCCCCCTCATCAACCGGACAGAGTTAACAGGTTAACAGTTAACACCCCAAAAATGCATACTCCCCCTCCCACACATAGATAAAAATAAGT
>USQD01000193.1 GCA_900556795.1 uncultured Prevotella sp.
CTTTGAACTTGGAACTTTGAACTTTATGATGAGTCCTATATCCTGCGTTCATTTTAATTATTAATTATTAATTCTACATTATTAATTATTACTTATGCATCAGCTCCGTTGCTATGCGGCGAGCCTCAGCATCCGTCTGCAGATAGACATCAAGATCTGGATTGCTGTCGAAGGTGGTCTTAGCCATCGTCTCTTCAATGATGTCTGCCATCTGAAGGAAGCCACATTCGCCCTTGCGGAAACCGGCATTCACTATCTCATTGGCTGCATTTACGATGCACGACATATTGCCACCCTTCCTGATGGCATCAAAGGCAAGCTGCAGGCACTTGAACTTCTTATAGTCAGGCTTGAAGAACTGCAAATCCTGCGTCTTAAAGAGGTCGAGACGCTCCCCATTGAGATGCAGACGCTGAGGGAACGAGAAGGCATACTGGATAGGCAGACGCATATCAGGCACGCCCAACTGAGCCTTCACGGCTCCATCGACAAACTGAACAGCACTATGAACAACACTCTGCGGATGAATCAGCACTTCTATCTTATCAGCAGGAACGCCGAAGAGCCATTTCGCCTCTGTCACCTCGAAACCCTTGTTCATGAGCGAAGCCGAATCGATGGTAATCTTGGCTCCCATATCCCAGGTAGGATGCTTGAGGGCATCGGCTGCAGTAACCTTCTCCAACTGCTCGTGGGTATAATTACGGAACGGACCGCCCGAACAGGTCAGGAGAATCTTCTCTACCTCATTGTCGCCCTCGCCCACCAGACTCTGGAAGATGGCGCTGTGTTCACTGTCTACCGGAAGGATAGGCACATGATATTCCTGGGCAAGATTACAAATCAACTCACCTGCCACCACGAGAGTCTCCTTGTTGGCAAGACAGATTTTCTTGCGAGCCTTAATGGCATGGATGGTTGGCTCCAAACCTGAGAAACCCACCATAGAAGCCAACACCATATCGATAGGCTCAGCCTGCACGATGTCGCAAAGCGCCTTTGCACCTGCATAAACCTTGATATCAGGCTCATCGCTCAGCATATCCTGCAATTCCTCGTAGTGGTTCTCGTTGGCTATCACTACGGCAGCAGGGTGGAACTTATGTGCCTGTTCGGCAAGCTCCTTCAAACGGTTGTTGGCGGTAAGGCAGTATACCTCATAAAGGTCGCTATGCTGCTCGATGACATCGAGAGCCTGCGTACCGATACTTCCCGTAGAACCGAGAATGCATATCTGTTGTTTCTTCATCATTATATCATTTATAAGTCAAGCAATCCTTCGGGGATTGCCATTCTGATTTCCTTCTTTTCAGCATTCACCTCTTCGATGAGGTCGTTGCTGGCAGGGATGAGAATGTCATCACCTTCAGGAGTCGTCACTTCGAAAAGGAGGTTGAGGGTGGAATCATCAACACGATCCAGAGTACCTACCAACTTTCCGCTTACGGCATCTACCAGCTGAAAACCGATGATTTCTGCCCAGGTCATATTCTCACCATCGCTATCCGAAAGATGGCGTGGGAAGAAAACCTCGCGACCGGTATAGTTGCGAGCCTGCTCCTGGGTATCAATATCCTCAAATTTCACGAGTACATTCTCATCATTCTTGAAACGATACTCCTCTAAATAGAAAGGTACGAGGATGCCGTCGATGTCGAGCACCAGATACTCGGCATCCACACGGTCGAAAACATCATCAGTAATGGCAAAGGTTATCTCGCCTTTCACCCCATGAGGCTTTCCCAACTTACCTATCTTATATACTTCGTCACGTCTTATCATACTTTACTTTGAACTTTGAATATTAGTCGCAGACACGGGTAATCTTGGCACCCAGCGCATTGAGGCGATGCTCGATATCCTCGTAACCACGGTCTATCTGAGCGATATTCTCGATACGGCTGGTACCGTTGGCACTCATCGCAGCAATCAGCAGGGCGATACCTGCGCGGATATCAGGACTGCTCATTCTGCCGGCACGCAACCTGATCTTATGGTCATGACCTACCACCACGGCACGATGAGGATCGCAGAGGATAATCTGTGCACCCATATCTATCAGCTTATCAACAAAGAAGAGACGACTCTCGAACATCTTCTGATGGAAAAGAACACTGCCACGAGCCTGGGTAGCCACCACGAGAAGTACAGAAAGAAGATCTGGCGTAAGTCCAGGCCATGGAGCATCGGCAAGCGTCATGATGGTACCGTCGATAAATGAATCAATCACATAATGCTTCTGCTCCGGAATAACGAGGTCATCGCCCTCCACCTTGATCTTCACACCGAGACGACGGAAAGAATCAGGAATGATACCGAGATCCTTGACCGAAACGTCCTTGATGCGGATGCCGGCACCACACATGGCAGCCATTCCGATAAACGAACCCACCTCTATCATGTCAGGCAGGATGCGATGGCTGGCACCATGCAGTTTCTTGACACCCACAATGGTAATCAGATTGCTGGCAATGCCGCTGATCTGAGCTCCCATCGCATTGAGCAGATGGCAGAGCTGCTGGATATATGGTTCGCAAGCCGCATTGTAAATGGTGGTAGTACCTTCTGCCAGGACAGAAGCCATGATGATATTAGCTGTTCCCGTAACCGAAGCCTCATCGAGCAACATATAGCAGCCCTTGAGCTTCTTAGCCTGAATCTGATACACATTGCGCTCCTCATCATGGACAAAGGTAGCACCCAGATACTTAAATCCCAGGAAATGGGTATCGAGACGACGACGACCTATCTTGTCGCCACCAGGCTTGGCAATAGTAGCCTTACCACATCTGCCAAGCAGCGGACCAAACATGAGCACGCTGCCGCGGAGCGAAGAGCATTTCTTCACAAACTCCAAACTATCGAGATAGTCCAGATTCAACTCATCACTCTGGAAGGTATAATCGTGACGGTTATGCTTCGTCACCTTCACACCTATTTCCTTGAGCAACTTGATGAGGTTGTTCACATCCAATATATCCGGCACATTATTAATGCGCACAGGATCATCGGTAAGGATGGTGGTACAGATTACCTCCAGCGCCTCGTTCTTGGCGCCCTGGGGGGTGATAGTACCCTGGAGCGGATGTCCGCCCTCTATAATGAAAGACTCCATAGAATTCTATTTAATAATGTATTACTACTTTCTTTTCTTTCCGTTATTATTATTGTAAGGCAGATCACGGATAGGAGCAAACCTAAAGGTGTCCAGATCCAGCTGTATCTTACCATGAGTATAGCGGGCAAGGTCAGAAGCCACCTTCTCCTCATCAGCCGAACCGTGACTCCACTGCATCAGGTCGCGTCGCATCTGATTGGCAGTCAACTCTACAAGCGCATCACGCTCTGCTCCCGGCTCCATCTGCTCGAGTTTTTCAAACACACCGAACATCATGGCTCCATAATGGCGCACAGGTATTCGCTTCATCGGATAGTCCATAGGCTCTGGTTTCTTGGCTATTTGAGCAGCATGAGCTATATCGTAAGGATAGTCGATATCCAGCTGGAATCCGCTCATGATGGCTAGATGATCCCAGAACTTACGGTCTTTCTCTGCCTGCGTCATCCCCTCAGGGAACATACGTTTCATGATACTGACAATGGATTCTGCACAATGCTGGCGCTCTGCGCGGTCGGTGAGCGTCAAACAATGATCCACCATCTTCTGGATTTCGCGACCATATTCTGGAAGCACGAGTTTCTCTCGCTGTGTATTGTAATCTAATCCTTGTATATTCATATTTTCTTCATCTAATTATTTTAATATAGTCAATGCGCTCATGGATGAGAGCCGCTTAAATTAATTTCTTCGGCATCTTGGCTACGAAGTCCTTGAGATAGAAAGGCACGAAATAAGCCACATCCTCAAACTTGCCTTCTGCAAATCGCTTCTCTGCCAATGGAGCCATGTTCTTTGCCAATGGTTCTATGCCCTCTACGAGGTGAGCGTTAGGATGATTAATGGTCTCCATACACTTGGCTGCACCATTGCCGAAGAAATACACATGATGCTGATCAAGGTATTCCTTGTAAGTATCAGCATCCACAATATCTGCCTGGATAGGGCGAACCACCTTCAAGGCGCGGTCGAGCACTTCGGCATAAACCTCCATGCGACGGGCGTCGAGCATAGGTACGATGAGGGCGTCTTCCTCCTCAGGATGTTCGCCTAGCAATACAGGCACAGCCATCAGTTCGAGGGTTGGTACTGCTATCAACTTCACGCCACGGCCATAGCAGATGCCCTTCGCCATACTCACGCCGATACGCAATCCAGTATACGAACCAGGACCACAACTTACAGCCACAGCCTCCAATGGAAGACCATGAGAATCGAGGAAATCCAAAGCCTCATCCACATACACACCCAACTTAACTGCATGATTAGGACCTGAGTGATCTTCCTTGTTGAAAATCACCTGTCCACTATCACTAATTGCCACTGAGCACACGTCCGTACTCGTCTCAATATTCAAAATACACG
>USQD01000194.1 GCA_900556795.1 uncultured Prevotella sp.
AATAAAAATAAAATAGTACTTTAGCCTTCGTTTATTGCTGCCATCTTACGGCGAAGGAACTCCTTCTCCGTGATTACCTGGCAGTCATCGCCCGTGCTCTCATAAGGCACATCGGTATAATAGAAACCATGATGCAGAAAGAGCACAGGCGTAGTGTTGCCGAAGGTGAACGGAAGCTGCACTTCCTTTCCGTCCTTGTCCTTCGCCATCTTTGGTTTAAACTTCAGGATAGCGATAAGAGCTGCTTCGCTTACCAGCGGAAGAGCCATCATTTCCTTCTCCAGGTCACTGTTCTCTTCTGGGATAAAAAGCGATGTGCTCTGCATTCCGTCCTTGGTAGGCTCCTGAATGTTGGTCCATCCTTCCTTGCTGATGGTGTTCTTGAACTCTACCATAGCCACGCCACCGGCAAAGCCTTCTGGCGACTCGTAATAGGTATCACCTCCCTGTTTCTCTACCCAGGCTCTCGCCTTCTCGCTTGCTTCACTACACTCGGCAAAAAATGCTTTCAGCTTCTTGCCTGTTTCACTCTCCTCTGCTATCTTCAGATAGTTGTGAGGTCTTTTATCTTTACCCATAAATCCTTGTATTTTAAGTGATTAGAAATCTATTATATATTTTTCGCGAAATATTGTATATATTTTCGGCGAAATATTGTGTTTTTGAGAGGGGGAACCAGCGATTCCATCGCTGGGAACGAAGGCGGCTATTTCGCCCTGCAATAGATGACCGGCTCGCCACTCTCGTCATTCTGCATGTGGAAACCTTTATAGCCTAGCTCCTGCAGATAGAGTGAAAGCGGGTCGCCCAGCAGACAGACTATCGCCTTGAAGTACTCACGAAGTCGGGCATCATTGAATACCTCGCAACCGTCAGTCCAATGATTCTGCGGCTCATACTGATTACCGAAGGCTTCTATCTTTGCCGGGATGACGAAATCCTGCAGCGTTACTTCTACCTGCTCGTCATTATCCACGATGTCATAACCACGCTGCTTAGATTTTCCCTTTCCCATTGTCGGTATGTTTTTTAATTGCCGTGAGCAATAAGACTATTACGAGTATCAGGAACAGGGCAAAGGCATTTTGTCTGACTTTCTTCTGCCAGGTTACCTTTCTCGTTTCTGCGGTATTCTTTTCTTGCGTATCTGATAAGCTGTCGGTGGCTTCCCAGTGGGTACCTACGTCATTGCGGCTACTGATAGCAAGGCTGTCGATGGTTTTCTGCATCTGATTGATTTCCTGCTGCTGTCGATGTAAACGCTCATCATAGGAAGACTGGTTGTTATAACTACCCTTGCGATGAGTGGTCCGGTTGATGGTCGTCTGTTTATTACCGGAAGAATCGGTGGTCTCGGTAATCTGTTCCTGGATGGTTTCCTCATACTCGCCCGCTTCCGTAGACGTAGAAGAGGTATGCTTATCCTCGCTCACCTTAATGGCTGCGCTGTCGCTCACCGCTACCTGCTTATGCACGCTATCTGTCTGTTCGGTCCTCACGCTATCCTTCGTTTCCTGATGGTTATCGCTAACCACTCGTCGAGAGGATGCACAAGCCGTAAACATCATCATCACTACCCCTATCAAGAGTAGATGCAAAATCTCTTTCCTTTTCATACGTTTTCACTTCTTTTAATGTTTCTGGTGCAAAGGTACGGAAAGAGGGAGAAATGGGTGGGACAAACAAATAAAGGTAAAAAGGTAAAAAAGTAAAAGAACAGCAGGGCGATATGTCCCGCTAGGCTTTTTTACCTTTTTACCTTTTTACCTTTACCCCCTATAGAACACCGGAGCCAGCGAGCCTTTGCAATCGAAGAACTCCTTAGCCTTCTCCTCGATACCAAGTTTTCGGATCATATCGAAATCATCATCGCTACACTCCACACAGAACCTTCCGTTCTTCATGCCGATGAAGGAAATGCGGGAAAGCAGTGATTTCTCCGCATCGCCTATAACGAGCTTGCAGAATGCCTTCCACTTGTAGGTACCTTGCCCGCTCTCGGTTACAATCTTACTTTCCGTAGGCTGATGCACATGGGCGAATATATCACCCTCTACCGGTTTTCCAGTTTGCTGTGCGCTGTTCTGCTTATACCGCTCATTCAGAGTGGCAGCAATATCAGTGTTCTTATCCTTAGATAGATGATTCTCACCAACCACCGTGCGCCTGACGTGAAACCTGATAAACTCAGGATCACCTTTTCGCTTGCCCAATTTATAGATGATGTCATCGTCTTTCAGCTCATCAAATACAATGTCCGTCTGCGATAACTTCTCCATTCTCTGCAAATCCCTACACACCACATCGAGAACTTGCTTTCTGAACTGCGAGAACTTAGGATATTTGTTCATTACCGGTTCGCCCAGCTCATTCAATAGAATCTCCTTCTTGTTGTTATCTAGTTCCACCAAACCGAGATAAGACTTCAGTTCCAGAAATGGCACGGATATATCCATACTGCGGTTCAGTCCAATCTGTCGCAATAGATAGATATACACACGAGGAGTATTCACGTTCTTGGCAAACTTTGCTATCATGGATATATGGTGAATATACCCCTGCCCCATATCGAATACACGCTTAGAAAGTTTCGGGTCAATCTCAAGCAGAATATATCCCAGTATGCGGTCCACCTTCTTTCCGTCCTTAGTCGTATATCCGTTCTTTGATAACGGTATACGCATTCGGCTGAATATATGCGTAAATTCCTCGCTGCCATCGGGCAGTGTGCTCTTTACCGCCATATCAAGAATACTTGTCTTCAGCTCCGCCCTCAACTTCTGATAGCTCATATTCTCGTAAGTAATGAAATCGTGAATATCTATCTTGATAGGCGGGATATTCATCACAGCATGATCCACGCCTTGCTCAAAAAGAAAATCAGAACGAGCGTCGCCCAACTGTCTTTTCTCCAGAAAGTACTCATCCACAAATTTTTGGAGGTGGGTACTCGTTAGCATCAACACGTTCTGCTGGAACAAAGTGTATTGCTTATCCAGTTTCGTGAGCGAAAAAGGAGTATTTATCCAGGCTAAACCCTTGTTTTCATTATCTTCATTCATATCAAATATGACTTTTCGTTTACCTAAATCTGACTTTTCGTTTACCTGCATTATCCGTTCTTATGCCTATCCAGATACTCGATGACTGCCTGAAGGGCGATGTCCTTGATAGGCGTACCCGTCTCCATCTTCATCTGCAATATCTGCATATAGTACTCCATCGGTACGTAGATGGTGATACCGTTCTGCGTCTTCTTGCCAGCCTTTCTCATAGGTGCAGGGTCGGGAGCAGAAATAGGAGCGGCTGATGCAGGAAGAACCGGAGACTGCGAAGGTGCTTCAGCCTGGGGTGCTGGTTCCGGCTCTGCGGTACCCTGCCCGTTCTGCTGTTTCTCCAATGCCTCGGCAGCGCGCTTCTGGCGAGCTTCCTCATTTGCCTCATAAATCTTTTCTATACCTTTGATGGCTGGCGAATCTTCCAAACCTTCAAACTTATGTATGCTACTTTTTGCTTGTCTTGCCATAATCGTAAATCACTAAAAATTAAACATCATTATTCCGGCATACTAGCCAAAATTTCCTTCGTAAAATTCTCGTAGTCCTGCCCTACTCTGCTGTAAGGCGAATAAGAGAATATATCCTGATTGATAGCCTGCGCCTCTACCATCTTCGTATCTCGACGGGTGTACGAATCGAACATGTAATCATCAAACTTATTGCCCAGATACTCCTTAAACTGCTTAGTGGCTCTCGTCTGATCATTACTCATCACCATAAACAAGCCTCGAATATCAATATCAGGATTCAAGTCTTCACGGGTTTCCTGCACCGCATTCAGAATTTCGGCAATACCTTTCGTTGCCAGCATTTCGAGCTGGATAGGTATTACCACACCCGTTGCCACCGACAGGGCGTTATGCGTAAGCAGAGATAGCGCTGGTGGGCAGTCTATCAGAACATAATCGAAAGCCTCCAGGATAGATGAAACTCCTTCTGTAGCCAATTCGTCGCCTCGTACTTCCGTCAGCGGCTTGCCGAATAACTTATACAAAGCCTTGCGTGGTACCGGCATCTGATTAAGGAAAGGTTCGATATTGATAAGCCGGTAAGATGCTGGAGCAAGATAGATGCCCTCTCTTACCTGGTAAACAGGCAAAGGAGACTGCTGTATCATTGCATCGTATACGGTAGGCTTCCCGATATTCTCTGCCTCACTCCATCCGAAGAGGAAGGAGAGACTTGACTGAGGGTCCAAATCAATAAGCAAGATACGAGGTTTGCGCTCCTTGCCATCTTCACCCCTACCAAAGTAACCTTTACCATAACGGCGAAGACCAGTTGCCAAATTCTGTACGGTTGTTGTCTTACCAACTCCTCCCTTGTGATTTACAAAGGCGAGGATTTCTTAGATCGGAAGAGCACACGTCTGAACTCCAGTCACGTTTCGGAATCTCGTATGCCGTCTTAT
>USQD01000195.1 GCA_900556795.1 uncultured Prevotella sp.
ACAACGGTTGTGAAGCGGTTTGCCTCATTCGCCGCATATTTGTCGATTCCGCCTAAGTTGTAGGCTTTGATCTGGCTTTTATCTACACCTCGCTTGATGAGTGCCTTGGCTATGAACTTGGCACGTCGCTTACCCAAATCCTGGTTGCCGGACTGAGTACCTGTAGCACTATCGGCTGCACCGGATATTTTTATCTTCAAGTTTTCCTGCTTGGCCATCTTCGCAATGTCTTCGAGGTTCACGAGCTGTGACTTGTCAACCAATTTATCAGTGTTGAGCTTGAAGAAGAAATACACCGGAACACCAATGCTTACTTTCCGGTGGTCAGAAGATGAAAGGGAATCTGGGCGATAGCCATCAGCATGACCTGCCATGTTGCCATCACCGCTGCCCATTGCACCCTGTTTACTGTTGCCATTCATCGAGAGTCGGGCACGGAGGGAGTTGAGACCACTGTAGCTGTTTTTCGGATAGACGGCTTTGCCATCGTCATTTCCTGCAAGTCGCTTTTCCAGATGAGCGTTCCTATCCCTCATGTAGGCAATGTAATCCTGGAGGGCGAGATTCTGCTCAATGTAAGGTGTTGCATCCACTACTCGCTTCCACCCCGAACCGGCTGAGACGGAAATCATGTTGTCACCGAACTTGGCAGAAGTTCCGATGCCGTCAAAGTTCCTGGCGGTCAGCATTCCACTCACTTCTCCTACAAGATGAACCCGGTCGCTGATGCGGTAACGGGCTTCCACACCATGGGTGAAGGCAAACGGATGACTGCCACTCGAACCGCCCTGGCAGGTACAGTTGTTGATCCAGTCGGAATTATGAACCATGCCAACACCTACGAAGGGAATCACATCCCAAAGAGGGATTCCGCTTTCATTCTGACGGATGCCAGAGGTGATGTTGTACAGAAAGTCTGCATGGACAAACTGATACTTCATCGTATGGAACTCTGCGTTCTTGAAGCTGAGTCCCTGAAATCCTATTCGTCCACCGATTGCGGGCGTGAACCATTTGCCGACTCCTATCTGCAAGAGAGGAGTGACACGGTCGAACACGTCACCGCAACCAATGGGCGTCCCAAGAAAAGCTGAAGCCCCGCCCTTTGCTTCTATAAACCAATTTCTACCCCAGTTGGCTGCTTCGCTTACATGCTTGAGATATGTAGGATTAACAGGCATGAGCATCTGCTCCTGACTGTACGATTTCTGTATATAAAGACTGTCAGAACTCTGTCCGGCAGTTTGAGCCGAAGCTGTCATTGCAGCCAGGCACATCATTGCTATTGATAATATTTTCTTTCTCATGTTGTTGTCTTTGATGATTGAATACTTGCGTAAACAAATGAGCATGGTGTTACATCTTCTTTCTTCTTCTGGCGGACGGAGCACACATTTTGCGTGCCATTGCCAGGCATCTTCTTGCCCACTCCCTATCGTCTTCGTCCGGTCGCTTGCCCCATCCTGAGCCAGGGCTGCCGCCTCCACCTCCATGTGTCTGTGCGATGGTCGTGGCATCATCCACGAAACCGCACACGAGGTTCAAGGCTACCTTGACAACATGGTTGCCGTCTTCAGCCAACTGACAGAGAAGCGTGCCGTCGAAGTCGAGTTTCACGCTGTCGGGAAGATTCGGGAAGCGAATGGCAAACTCATGTGCCATGGTGTCGAGCATCACTCCGTTGAGATGATAGCTCATGCTGTGAGCCCAGGAAAGTTCAGACTGGTTGGCTTTGTATTCCAGTTCACTCGCCTGTTTCTCAATCTCTTCCTTGTCCTTGCGGAGGGTGTCAAGCAACTGGTTGGTCTCAGAAATTTTCTTCTCCTTGTCTGCCAGTTTGTCTTCCACCAAAGCCTTCTGCTGTTCAAGGCTCTGAATCTTACGGGCGATGTCGGCACTGATGTTGTCGCTGTTGGCTTGCAAGGTTCTCAGCGGTTTGAGTTCAGTTTCGAGGCGGTTGATTTCTGCCTTCAGATTCTCAATCATAGAGGTGAATGATTTCTGCTTCTTCTGGGCAATGGAGAGTTCCACGTTCAGATCTTCGAGGGCTTTCCGGGTGTTCAGCATCTGGGCTTCGAGCGTCACGCACTCGTTGGCAAGCCATCGTCGATACTCTTCCGTTGAACGGTGACGTGCTCCAGTCTCTGCTATCGACACCCCTCTCGTGAGTCCCCATTTCTCATTGACCTTGGCCAGTTCATCGTGCAGGGCAAGAAGATAGTTCTTGTAATCTATGCGGTTCTGACCATGGAAGATTTTCTTGAAGGCAAACTTCTTATCCTTGTCAATTGGAAGAAGCGCACAGTGGACGTGCGGATTTTTCTCATCGCAGTGGGCGATGAAGGAGACGATGTTTTCCTCTCCATATTTATCTGCCACAAAGCGGTAGATGTCCTGTGCCCACTGCTCTATTTCTGGCATTCTACGGATATGCTCGTTACCACCCTTGCTTTCAAAATCTACCTTCTGATTGCCAAAGGCAAGCTCTCGCATACGTTCCGTTGAACCGCCGAAGATGAAATTCACCACGGTTCGGAAACGTGGCTCTGCCAGTCCTTCGTTGGGGTCTTTAATGCCACGTGAGGCGAGATTTTCTGCCATGCGCCTGGTAAGCGGACGGCTCTTGTCTATCGGGGCGACAATGCCACCTGGACCAATCTCGAAATTTAGATGCTCACGGCTACGGTCGTAGTTGCCTTCACGCATGGCCTGGTTCCATCCCTTCTCCGTCCAGTCTCTCAACTCCTCGTTGCCTACCGAAGCGAGACCTTTGGTAACCTTGATGTCCATGACCTGTTTTGATGATGTTCCCATATCGTATTTCTTTGCTATAGTCCTTACTCCATGAGCCTTTTTCAGTCTTGGCAACACAAGGAAATCTGACCCAGCTTGCTGTTTATCTGGTCAGCCCTCCCGACTTCTTCAGTAGGTCGGGGTATTAGGCTTCCCAAGACTGAAAAAAAGTGGCACGTGCAAGCACGCTGCCTCACGTTGCTTAAAATCATTCAGCGATGTGCTAACGGGCGTCCTGATCGCCATCAGCGTGCCTCGCATGGAATAAGGGGGATATGACTATTGTTTTTAATCGTCGGAAGACTCCGCAGGTGCTACCTTTCCGGATGGCTCCCTGGCCTCAATAAGAGGACGAGGGGAATTCACATAGTAGTGGGATGCGGAGCCGGAGATGTAGTGCTCGAAGATGCAATCCAGGAGTACTATCTCCGCTTTCGAATATCGGGTGACTACTTCGTCCATATAACTCGGCTTGGTGTTGCCACTGATGGCTTTAGCCAGAATGCCAAGAGAATCTATTACTTTGTGCCAGTCCCAGACATGGTCTTTTCCGAAGAGCAGGCTCACGGAATCGGAAAGTTCCTCGGACAGTTCTTTCTCCTGATTGAGATAGCGAAGGATGGAAGCTGCCAGTGAATCGAACACCTGGGCTTGCTGGTTGAGTACACGTCTGGCAGGAATGCCGCCATATCCTTCCTGCTTGGCCATGTTCATCTTCAAGTCGTAATAACGGCTGTAGGAATCGGCCACTTCCTTGGCGGTGGATCTGCCCTTGATGAAGCGGATGAACTGCATGGCACAGAAGTCGAGGATGTCGTCCGGACTCTCGATAAGAAGAGACAGACGTTGCTCCAGGTTGACAGAGAAGATAAAGCTCTTGGAGTATGGCTCTACGGAAAGCTGACCAAGTTTGGTGAGTCCGGAGATAAACTGGCGAACCGTGGCACGCTGCCATTGCCACTGACGGGCAAGTTCGGAAATGGTGGCAACAAACTGACCGGGTAACAGCTGGAGGGCTCCATCGGTTCCCAGAGACTGATAGGCTCCTGAGGATGCTTTCGAAAGTAGGTCGCAGTAGGCTTCCAGCTTGCTGTAACATTCCTCTGCTTTCGGCTTCAGAAACTCCAGCAACGAACGGTCAACACCTCTGCTTTTGTCTGCTTCGAGTGTCTGTTGATTGTGATGATGAGTCATTTGAGTCATTTTTGATTTTGGAATGTTGAGCAAGTGGATATGATGCTGTGCCAGTTGCAGGTGGCACCTAATAGTAATTTCTGATAATCAGCGCAAGCAAATCCTTCTGGTTGTTGATGGCCTCAGGATGACTCTTCATGCTGAGCACTTTTCCAGATGGATAGAAGACGGCTGCCACGCTGACGGTAAAGAGGAACAAAAACATGCTGTTCATATAAGGTAAGGCGTAGCAAACCATCGAGAGCAGCAAGGTGGCGAACCAAAGTCTTTTTCTCTCATGCAAAAGATGGAAGGTGCTTTCTGCGATTTTCCTGTTCAGAAGCACCAGGGTCAGGAGTGTTGACACTACGACTGAGAGATTGGGAGCCGTGACATGGCAACACCAGTTGATGAAGATAAGCATCAGCACAACCAGGTAGGCATAGAGATTTCTTGCGCTCTGAAACATGGCCATCTTCCACATAAACCGCTT
>USQD01000196.1 GCA_900556795.1 uncultured Prevotella sp.
TCGATGATGCGACGGGTAATCAGCTCCATATCACTCTTGGAAGAAGTGAAGTTGATGAACGGACAACCATATACCAACGGAGGACATGCAATACGCATATGGCACTCCTTCAAGCCTGCCTGATCGAAAAGCACCTTCACGTTGTCGCGAAGCTGGGTACCACGAACGATACTGTCATCGCAGAACAACACACGCTTGCCCTTGAGCATCGCCTTGTTAGGAATCAGCTTCATCTTGGCTACCAATGAACGCATGCTCTGGTTGCTTGGAGTAAAGCTACGAGGCCATGTAGGAGTATACTTGGCAATACAACGCTGATAAGGCACACCCTTGCCGGCAGCATATCCCATCGCCATACCAGTACCAGAATCAGGAATACCGCTGCAGCAGTCTACCTCAACATCATCACTCTTGGCGAGATTGAAACCGTTGGTAAAACGAGCCTCCTCTACATTCTTGCCCTCATAGGTAGATGTAGGGAAACCATAGTAAACCCAGAGGAAAGAACAAACCTGCATCTTCTTGTTGGCAGGACGAAGCTGCTCCATCTTGTCGGCAGTAATCTTGACGATTTCGCCCGGACCCAGCTCATATTCTGTTTCATAATCGAGGTTAGGGAACGAGGTGGTCTCGCTGGAAGCAGCATAGGCACCTTCTTTCTTACCTATAATAATAGGTGTACGTCCCCAACTGTCGCGGGCACAGATGATACCATCCTCGGTAAGGATCATCATGGTGCAGGAGCCCTTGATGTGGTGGAATACATTCTCGATACCTTCGCGGAAGGTCTTGCCCTGAATAATGAGCAATGCAACCAACTCGGTTGGGTTGGTGCTGCCTGAAGACATCTCTGCAAAGTGCATGTTCTTGTCTAGCAGGTGCTGGGTCAGTTCATCCTTGTTTACAATCTTAGCTACAGTACAAATAGCGAATCGGCCAAGATGTGAGTTCATGATTAATGGCTGCGCATCCGTATCGCTGATTACGCCGATACCAGAAGTCGCTCCCTCAAACTTGTTGAGTGTAGGCTCAAACTTCGTTCTGAAATAAGAACTTTCGAGGTTGTGAATTGAGCGCACGAAGCCTTTCTCACTACTGTAGGTTGCCAAACCGCCTCGACGTGTGCCGAGATGTGAGTTGTAATCGGTGCCGTAGAACAAGTCTGCGACACAACTTTTCTTGGAAATAGTTCCGAAAATACCTCCCATAAGAGTATAATTCTATGTTATTGTTTGTAATATTGGGTGCAAAGGTAATAAAAAGATGTAAATTATGCAAGAAAAAATAGTCGATTTTCAGAATTTTAATGTATCTTTGCGCTCAACATAAGATGACTTTGCACATGAATATCAGAATGAGCATCATACTGAGCACGGGTATCATCATGGCCAGATATGGCTATGACCAGATGAACCCGACCCTATGGCTCATTCTCCTGCTGGTCATGACAAGCATGGCTATTGTCCTGCGGAAATGGATACAAAGTCAATGCATTCTTTTTTATATCTGTCTGTTTCTTTTGGGTGGTCTTCTCACTTCCTATCAAGAATGCCGCAACCGAAAGCCTGTTACCTATTTTACGATGGATGAACTGTCGGAACAGGACTGGTTTCTGACAACAGCGCAAGAACGGAGAGCGGAAATAGAACAGAAGCTGAAGGGATTAGGTATTGAGAATGAAGACTTTGGGGTCATTGCTGCAATGGCAATGGGCGATAAGACAGCACTGGACAAGGACACGAAAGAGGTTTATTCCGTAGCTGGAGCAAGCCATGTATTAGCCGTAAGCGGACTGCATATCAGCATCATCTTCCAACTGCTTATCATGTTACTGGGAGGCAATCGCCGCCACATCTTCGTTATACTCTCAGCCCTTGTAGCCATCTGGATGTATGTCCTGTTCATAGGCATGCCAGCGAGTGCTGTTCGTTCAGCCACCATGCTGAGTGTTTATGGATTTGTTACCATGACCCGGCGAAACAAGAATTCGCTCCGTTCGCTATCCATCGCTTTTATCATCATGCTATTGTGTAATCCGCTCTATCTCTTCGACCTCAGTTTCCAAATGTCGTTTGCGGCAGTAGGTTCCATCATCGTATTCCTTCCGTTGCTCAGTTCACTTTATCACCCTACCCATCGCTTATCCCAATGGATCTGGGGGATGCTCTGCGTATCGGCGGCAGCACAGATAGGAACTCTTCCTCTCATCACTTACTATTTCGGGCGCATCTCGTGCTATTCCCTTCTTACTACTTTCATTGCAATTCCAGCAGCCATGGGCATTCTTTATCTCTGTTGCATGCTGATGCTGATGAGCCCTTTCCTACTTCTGTCGCCAACAGTCTCTCTTTTCTCCTGGCTGATAACCTGGGTGGCAAAGGCATTGGTAGTCATCACTCATTTTGCCAACACCGCCTTCCATCTCACCTCTATGGCTCCCGGTGCCAGCATCGATGGAATCCACCTTCCCCTCCCTATCCTTTTCATCATCTATGCCGCCCTGGGATTAGTATATGCAGGCTGGATAAAAATGAAGAGGATAAGAAACAAAATGGCGAGAAGTCAGGAAGACTTCTCGCCGGAAAATGCATTATTTACAAATTATAGATAATGCTCAAAAAAACAGGATTGTCGGGAGAATACCTCAAAAGGCATCTCCCTATCAATTTTCATTCATTAATCCAAATTCAAGCTCTTCTTGATAGCTTCAATCTTATCCATTGCAGCAGCTGTGCAGCGGTTGTAGCAGCCTGCACACTTGAATGAAGGATCCTTTACCTCGATATAGAACTTGATCTTAGGCTCTGTACCTGATGGACGGACACTTACCTTGGTGTTGTCGTCGCAGAACCACTGGAGCACATTGCTAGTAGTAGGCATATCGAGCTTCTCTACGCTGCCGTCAGCATGCTTAGCCTCCAAGCTCTGGTAGTCCTTCCATGTAACAATCTTGCTGCCACCCAACTCCTTTGGAGGGTTGGCACGGAAGTCTGTCATCATCTGCTTAATCTCGTCAGCACCGGTCTTACCTGGGCGAACTACATTTACAGTGAACTCCTTACTGAAGCCATACTCTGCATAGATCTGCATCAGGAGATCGTAGAGAGTCTTGCCCTGATCCTTAGCCCATGCTGCAATCTCACAAATCAAGCAGATAGATGCAGGAGCATCCTTATCACGTACCTTATCGTATGGCAAGAAGCCGAAGCTCTCCTCACCACCACCGATGTACTGCTGCTTGCCCTCAGAGATAGCTATCTCTCGTGCAATCCACTTGAAACCAGTGTAGCAGTCGCGCAACTCTACGTTGTTCTTCTTGGCAATCTCTGCAATAACCTCTGTAGTTACGATGGTCTTAACGAGGAAGTCTGTTGGCTTCAACTTGCCCAACTTCTTCTTGTTCTCGATGATATAGTAGCAGAACATCATGGCTGTCTGGTTACCATTGATAATCATCCACTCGCCCTTGTCATCACGACAAACGATAGCCAGGCGGTCAGCATCTGGATCGGTAGCAACCACGAGGTCAGCGTTCAACTTGGTACCGAGCTTCATACCCAGGGTCATAGCCTCAGCATTCTCTGGGTTAGGAGAAACTACAGTTGGGAAGTTGCCATCTACAACCATCTGCTCAGGAACAACATTGATGTTCTGGAAGCCCCAAGAACGCAAGCAGAGAGGAACGATGACACGACCTGTACCATGCATAGCTGAATAAACGATGTTGAGGTCTTTCTGACGGTTGATGACATCCTGGTCAATCATAGCAGAATGAACGGCTGTCATGTAGTCGTAATCCATCTCACCACCGATAATCTGAATCTTATCCCAGTTAGCCTCAAACTTCACCTGGTCGATAGTAACCTTGTTTACCTCCTCGATGATACCCGTATCATGTGGAGCCAAAACCTGCGCACCATCACTCCAGTAAGCCTTGTAACCATTGTACTCCTTAGGATTGTGAGAAGCAGTTACGTTCACACCAGCCTTAGCACCGAGCTCGCGGATAGCGAAAGAAATCTCTGGTGTAGGACGGAGGCTCTCGAAGAGATAAGCCTTGATGCCATTGGCTGAGAAGATTGCAGCTACAGTCTCAGCAAAGAGACGAGAGTTGTTACGGCAGTCGTGACCTACAACAACAGAAAGGTTCTCCTCACCTGGGAAAGCCTTGAGGATGTAGTTGGCGAAGCCCTGAGTTGCCATACCAACGATATATTTATTCATTCGGTTAGTACCTGCACCCATAATACCGCGCAAGCCACCAGTACCGAACTCCAAGTTCTGATAGAAAGCATCAACGAGAGCTGACTTATCCTCAGCCTCGAGCATTGCTTTTACTTCATTACGAGTTTCTTCATCAAAAGCAGGTGTGAGCCACTGCTGTGCTCTTTCTTCACACTGCTTGATCAATTCTGCGTTATTAGCCATAGTTTG
>USQD01000197.1 GCA_900556795.1 uncultured Prevotella sp.
AGGGCGACAGGTTTGCGTCCGTAATAACCCAGGGCGATGCCCTGGGCTAGGAGCTTCTGCCCTTTCAGGGCGTGTGGAGCTTACATGCGAAACTTGAGTCAACTAATAATAGATACTCTTATAGTTTTCTTTTGAACTGCCTAGTCAGGTACTTGGGATTTCGTCTCATATCCCATAAGTCAACAAGAATAATTCTATCGTATTCCGCATCATACCGATAGATGATTTTCCAATTTTTCATGATGATGGCACTACGGTATGGACGTAAAAAACTTTTCAAAAGAGGTTCTTTTGGTGATGAGCAAGGATGAATAGCCAAGCGATTTCGAATTCTCTGATATGCTTGGTTGAATCGCTTTACGGTGGTAACTCCAAATTCAAGCATAGCATAGGCTAACACCTTTTCCAGCTCCTGATTAAATGGCTTAGATGGTTTTATATAAGCCATAAACCTTTAGCTTTAAGGTGGTCTATCATATCCTCTTCATCAATGAGTCCATTTTTCTCTATGTCAGCTTCTATGGCTTCTATACGAGCTATGGCTTCTTCTTCGTTGACAGGTCCCCATCCTGCTGGTATTCTATTCCAATCAATATCATCATCGAAGTTATCTTCGGTGAACTTTTCTTCAGGAAGTACAACTGCCGTATTTCCATGATAGACTGGCGTTGGCTCTTCAGCAAAAGCAGCGCCAAGGTCTTCCGGTAAGTGATATTTTTTCTCTTTCATACCTCTATCTGTTTAAAATTGTGACTAAGCAGCTTATCTTATGCAAAGATAAAAAGAATAATTCAAATATCCAAGAAACTCTTGAAAAAATTGATTTTGCCGTCCCCCTTTTCTTGCCTTTTCCCTATCTCCTCTTCAGCAGGACATAGATGATGACGGGGGCACCGAACAATGGGGTGACGGCATTCAGGGGGATGATGCCACCGCCCGAAGGGAGGGTGCAGAAGAGATTGCAGAGAAGGGCAAGGACAGAACCCAACAGCATCGTGACGGGCAACAGCCGGCGATGATTCTCCGTGCCGATGAAGAGACGGGCGATGTGGGGAGTGGCTAGACCGATGAAGGCAATGGGACCACAGAAGGCGGTAACCACTGCCATGAGAAAGCCCGTGATGAGGAGCAGAATGATGCGCAGACGCCTGATGTTGAAACCCAGATTGCCGGCATACTGATCACCTAACAGCATGGCATTCAATGGTTTGACAAGGAGCAGAGAGGCGATGAGGGCGATGAGGGCAAGCGGAATGAACCATAATACCTGCGCAGCCGAAACATTGCCAAAGCTTCCCATGCCCCAGACCATATACGATTTCACGCCCTCTGCCGTGCTGAAGAAATTGAGCAGTGAGATAGCGCTGCTAGCCAGATAGCCCACCATCAGACCGATGATGAGCAGCACCGTATGACTGCGCACGATGGCAGAAAAGAAGGTGATGACAGCCATCACGAGCATCGCTCCCACGAAGGCTGCGATGAGAATGGCGAGAAAACCACCGATGGCATAGTTGCCGGCATCGCCCACGAAATCGCCCAGGGCGATGTTGCCGCCAAAGGCAAGCATCACGATGGCAACAGCCAGTCCGGCTCCGCTGCTGATACCGAAGACATCAGGACCAGCCAGAGGGTTGCGGAAGGCAGTTTGCAGCAGCAAGCCGCTCGTGGCTAGGGCTGCGCCCGAAAAGAGGGCGGTAATAGCCGCAGGCAAGCGCGATTCCATTACGATATAGCGGAAGCTGTCAGCTTCATCTCCCTGATTTCCAGCGAGTATAGCCACCACCTCCTGCCACGGAATGCTTACGCTACCCCATGCCAGGTTGGCAAAAAACAGTATGATAATGGCGATAGCCCCTAAAACGATGGTTTTCATTCACTAAAACTATTTCTTGTAAAATCTCTGATTAAAGCCCTATTTCTTATAGAATCTCAATTTGCCGAACCGCTCGCCATGCGCCAGGATGATGAACTCTCTGAGCAGCAGCTCGGGATGGAAGCTCGTAAGCTCGAAATAAGGCACCGTGGAGGTATCCACCTGATAGATATTGCCCCGGTTGAAGGCGGCAAGAGCCTTGTAGCCGTCATATTCCTGAAGCAGCTGAACCTGCGACAAGGGAGCACCTCCGAAGTATTTGAATGCCCATACATCCACCTGGCTTCCCTTCGCCAGAATCTGCTCCGGACTCATCGGCAGACTTCCGCTGTGCTTATCATCCGAGAATATATAACGGGCATTGGCATCCTTCAGGAGAATGCCGATAGTGCTCTGACCACCAGGCACATACCATACATTGCCCGTTTTTCTTTCGGTCAATATCGAAAGTCCCTTGGGTAGCTTTCCAGCCTCAGCCTTCAACTTCAGATACTCCTTTTCAATCTGAGCAAAAAGAGAATCAGCCTTTCCATCAGAAGCCTTAGAAACCTTTCCAACAGAAGCCTTAGAAGCCCTTCCATCAGAAGCCTTAGAAGCCTTTCCATCAGAAGCCTTAGAAGTCCTTCCATCAGAAGCCTTACCAAAGAGCATGCCATAGAATTTCATCCATTCCGCCCTGCCCAATGGCGAAGACTCCATATAGTCGGCAGCTTCAATAAGAGGGATACGCAACTTGTCGAGCTTACCATATCCACCGCTGTTCTCGAAGGGCGAAACGAGGATGGCTTCGGGTTTCAGGGCGATGATGCGCTCGATGTCGGGAGCCATGCTGGAACCACAATCCACGATGGAATTCTGGGCAGAAGCATTTCCGGAAGAAGCATTTCCAGAAGAAGCATTCCCGGAAGAAGCAGCCCTCTTCCTGACATCCGGAATATTGATGTAATTGAGGTCGCAGACGCCACGGATAGCCTGCTGGCATCCCAGTTCGTACATCAGCTGGCAATGGGGAGCGATAAAAACGGCACTCCTCTCCACCGGTGTCCTCACGGTATCGGTAGTGCATCCCATGCCCGAAGTGCGCTGCAGGGCGAGTCGGGCAACCGTCTCATCCCCCTCCTTTCCCTTCGGGATAAGGATATAGCGGTGCAGCAGCGTTCCCGCCTTCCAGGGGTTGGCGATGATAGCCTCAGCATACTGATAATCAATGCCTTCTACTTCATCGGAAGCCTCTCCCCCATCGCCATGTTTCACGATGGTGAGCAACTTGGCGTACTTCATCTCCAGGGTATCGCCAGCCTCCGCATCAGCAGCAGCCGTCTTTCCTCCCTGGCATGCCGCCATCAGCAGGGCCGCCGTTGCCCCACACAAAAGAATATACAGTTTTTTCATAATCTTACAAAATATGTGTGCAAAGATACGAAGAAATCTCCATTTTCCGTTTGTTTTCTCGAATATTCTTTGTACTTTTGCCCTCAAATTTAACTAACACTACAATAATAAGTCAAAATGAAGAAGATTATCTGGGGCATAGCCCTTTTATTCTGTACATCGCTGACTGCAAATGCACAGAACGGCTGTAAGAATTCTGCACAGGAAAGCTGCTGCAAGAGAGGTTATTACACACAGTATTACGGCGATAAGCCCGAACTCATAAAAGAGGCTATAGCTTGGGCTGAGAGCGGTATCTGGCGCAATGGTTTCGACAAGGCGAAGCCACATTCCAGCGTAAACCTCGTAGATTTCTATCTGCAGTATCAGAAGAATCCGCAGCAATGGCAGGCGCTCTTCGACTATCTGGCAAAGACCGATTTGCTGAGCATTCCGAAGGGAAAGCACAAGATTCCGGGTTCCGACCTCGTGGTAAGTGTAGAGGACAGCAAGAACGAGCCGCTGGAAAAGCGCCGCAGCGAGAGTCATCATAAGCACATCGATTTTCAGTATGTAGTAAAGGGCACAGAGCGTTTTGGCGTAATCGACCACTACTCCAGCACCCCCAACTGCAAGTATCGTCCAGATGTAATTCATTATGATTACGACCGCCAGAAGGCCCGTTTCTACGACAGCAATCCTGGCGAATTCTTCATCTTCTTTCCACGCGACTGGCACATCGCCAAGGTGGCAACAGATGGTGAAGACCAGACCATCCGCGTTATCGTGATCAAGGTAGATTATAAGGATTAAGAATAATTGACTGAACTTTCGCAAGTAAGCTCCACACGCCCTAACAGGACAGAAGGTGCTGTGGTATAAGTCCGTAATACTGGTTTGCAAGTCTGCTAGGCGTTAGGAGATACGCAAGTCCGTTAGGCGTTAGGGAGATACACAAGTCCGCTAGGCGTTCCTGCGGATTTGCAATCCGCAGACAAAAAAAGGCTCGACCTATTTGATGCGGATTTGCAATCCGCCTCAAGCGAGAACGCAGCATCACGAATTTGGAGATATGAAAAGCCTACGGCTGCGGATTGCAAATCCGCTTTAAAGTGGTCGAACCTTTTTTGTCTGCGGATTGCAAATCCGCAGGAACGACTAACGGAGAACT
>USQD01000198.1 GCA_900556795.1 uncultured Prevotella sp.
TTTTATTCCAAAATTACGTTAAATCACGCTTGTGAATTTTCACTTGCGAAACTTTAGTTTATTACGATATAGATTTATTTTTTTTAATACAAATCAGATGCTGATTTAACTAAAGAGAACTGACTGAGGAAATCCACATACTCGCCGACCACTGCCTCGGCAAACTTCTTGCCTTTTTCTGCCGTAGCCAAAGCTGGGTTTCCGATTCCGGTATCTGTGGAAATCATCGACCAGTTGCGCGGTATCCATATCTTTCCTTTACTCAACGCAGGAATACGGAAACTCTTGGCGGCTCCTTCGCCTGCATCCTTCAAATCTACCAACTCGGGATGATAATGCATCATCACAGAGGTCTCTACCTCGTCGGCATGATCGCCCGGATTATCAAAATATTCCTTAGGATTACACATCTTGAACCATTCGCTGGAAGCGATGATGAAATCAGGATCATCTACAGCCAGGTCGCGGATCATGTTCTTGAAACAGTTGCCGCCATGGCCGTTTACTATCAGCAGCTTCCGGATGCCCTGATGCTGTAATGCCTCAACTATATCTTTTAAGATTGCCTTCTGGGTCTCGTATCGGTAGTGAATACAGAAGTTTACATCTCGCTGACCCGGGTTCTGTGCGCCCATCGCCACCGGAGGAAGTACCATGCATCTTACGCCTTTCTCGGCGTAGAGCTTCATGGCTGCCTCCACGGCAATGCTTTGCGAAAGAATGCAGTCGGTGAGATAGGGTAAATGCAGATTATGAGGTTCTGTTGCACCCCAAGGTAACATCGCCATCTCATAGCATTTGCCCCTCACTGTACTCAAATTCGAAATAGACAAGTCTAATTCTTTTCTCATTGAATCATTAATCTTTGTTCAAAATTGATTTTAATCTTTGTTCAAGATTTCCTGGCACAACGAGTATGCCTTGATCATCATTCTCGGAATATGGAACGGTCCCTTGAAGAGATTACCCTTTGCCGGCTGTGCCACGGTTCCGTCTCTGTGCAGATAACCATACCACTCGCCGAACTCGGCATCTGGGAAGTGGGCGTAGGTCCACTCGCTGATGCGCTGATGCTTGTAGATATACTCGTCATCACCTGTTGCAAGGTAAGCATAGAGAGAAGCGATGATGGTTTCGGTCTGTGGCCACCAGAACTTCATGTCCTGTGAATAATCCTGTACTGGAAGATTCCTGCAGTCTCTGAAATTGATGATGCCGCCATACTGCTTGTCCCATCCCCAGTCCCAAGACCAGTCGAAGATCTGCAGCGCCATATCGGTTATCTCCTTGTCCCAACCTCTCTGCTTAGCTACTTCCATGATAAACCATGAAGTCTCGATGCAATGACCTGGGTTGATGGTGCGACCCATACAGGTATCCACAAATTCACCGTTCATGCCCACCGTCTCCAGCAGACACTTGAACTCTGGGTGGATAAAGTACTTCTTCAGCTTGGCGATTGACTCATCAATCTGCTCGGTGAGCTTAGGGTCGTTGATAACCTTGCGGATGCATGAACCCACGTTGATGAGAATCATGATGATGCTGTGGCTCTGCAACTGCACTGATTCCTCGAACTTTGGAGCCAGGATGCCTGGTGTGGTGAGGAAGCGCTGGGTGTCCTTGAAAATCTGCAGGGCACGCTCGGCATACTTCTGGTCGCCTGTAGCCAGGGCATACTCTGACATCGCAATGGCTGCGAAGGTTTCAGAGAATACGTAGCGGCGCATACGCAATGGCTTGCCCTCGGCTGTAACAGAGAAGTACATTCTTCCATTCTCGTCGAAACAATGCTTCTCGATGAAGTCAAGGGTGCTCTTCGCAGCCTCCAGCCACATCGGGTTCTTTTCTACATTATTATATGCATAGGCGCATATAAAGGCGAATCGACCCTGGAACCATACCGACTTGGTGGAGTCTATCAGACTTCCGTCTCTATCCACACAAGTATAGACACCACCGTTCACCTTATCCCATCCATGCTCCATCCAGAAAGGCATGATATTCTGAGTTAAGTCGTTCTTGTAGGATTCAGCCCACTGCTTGATATATTCTTTAATATTCATTCTTATTGATTTTGTGGAGATGATTGAAATTAAAACTTATTGCAACGCTCGAAGAAGTTGATAGCTTCCAACTCTTTCTTCATTGCCTGCTCTTCCTCATCAGTCATGTTGCGGAATGGAGTACGGTTTGGACCCAAATCGAAGCCCATCAGCTTCATGATACGCTTACCGCCCACGATATTACCACGGTAGTGGCAGATAACGTTGATGACCTCCTGAGCGAAGTTCTGCTTCTCGCGTGCTGTCTCGATATCACCGTTCTTCCAAGCCTCAATGATACCCACCAGTTCCTTACCGTTGTAGTTGGTTGTTCCGCCGATGCCACCCTGTGCACCGCCCTGAGCCAAGCTAGGGAGGATGGTCTCATCCTGACCGTGGAGCATATCGTACTTGCCATCCTTGTAGAGACGGCACTGGTTGTACTCATAGAGACTCTCGAAGGTATATTTGATACCAGCGAAGTTAGGAATGCGTCCATCTACAGCCTTCAGCAAGTCGAGCATTGGCAGGTAAGCGCCATTGAATGCAGGAATGTGATAGTAGTAGAAAGGAAGCTCTGGTGCTGCAGAAGCAATCTCCTCGCAATACTTCACCAGTTCCTCGATGCGACCGATATGTGGGAATGGAGGAGCCATTGAACCGATACCCCAAACACCCAACTTCTGAGCATGCTCTGCAAGGCGACGACTCTCACGGAGGCAGCAGCTGCCCACATGAACGATAATCTTGAAGTCCTTTGGAGCCACCGCTACCCATCTCTCGGCGAGAAGCATTCTCTCCTCGGTGGTCAGCATGTAACCCTCACCAGAAGAGCCGTTGATGAACACGCCCTTCAGACCATTTTTCTGAAGCATCTTGGCATAAGCCTCGATAGGTTCCAAGTTCACATCACCGTTAGCATAAAAAGGAGTGAACGGTGCATCAATGAGTCCAATGATTTTTTCCATAATCAAAAAATATTTTATACGTTAATTATATGATTCTTAATTCTTTATTCTAAATGTTCTGTCGTTGGCTGATGCCTTCGACTTATTCCAGATTATCTGTCTTTGGCTTCAGGCAGATCAACTGGAGTGTCAATGCTGCTATCACCACGATGCCGAGTACGGCAAAGGCAAAGCCCAGGTTGCCGCCATCAGAGCACTTACCCATCACCTGGGTAACCATGGCACCGGCAAATACGCCCACCATGTTCATGATACCGTATGCTGTGGCTCTGTACTTTGCCGAGATAATCTGGCAGAGGATTGGCATATTGTTGGCATCAAACATACCGTAACCGATACCGAAGAGCAAGCCTGCTCCTACGATGGCTACCAGACTGTGACCGAAGCCGAGGAGGAAGAGCGCAGGAATGGTCATACCCAAACCGATGGCACTGGTATAGACACGGCCACGGATGTTCTTCTGTACCCACTTGTCAGAAAGCACACCTCCGAAAAGTACACCATGCAATGAAGATACGGCGATGGTGATGGTTGACATCGGACCCGCCTGCGACATTGGGATGCCCAAATTCTCAGCAAACAAGGTAGGGAGCCAGTTCTTGGTTGCCCAACCCGGGAGAGAAGGTACTGCGAAATAGAAAAGGATAACCCAGAAAGCCCAGGTAGAAAGCACTACCGACAAACCTTGGAACAGTCTGCCCTTGGCAGGTTTTGCCTGTTGCACCGGAGCCGCATTCACCGCATCCTTGTCCTTATCATGCAAAAGGAGAAGCAATACTACCGAATAAGCGATTCCGAGAATTCCGAACCAGTGGAAAGTGGTGTGCCAAGAGAAGGCAGCAGCCACTGTTGCACCAAATCCTCCGATAGCCTGCCCCACATATAAACCTGTCATGTGAACACCAATGGCTAGAGATCTTGATTTTCCCTCATGCCAATCGGCAATCAGCGACAAAGCAGAAGGAATGTAGAGGGCTTCACTGATACCCATCAACGCTCTCAACATATAAAGTTGATGGAAACTGGAAGCATAACCCATGAGGTAAGTAACCAGCGACCAGACGAAGAGGCTGCCTACTACTAATTTTTTACGGCTGATTCTATCTGCCACGATTCCGGCGAATGGACTCACGATACCATACACCCAAAGAAAAACTGCCATCAAAGCTCCAAAAGCTTCAGCTTGCTGCAACTCCACGATGTCTGCCTTCATTTCTGCCTGCATGGTTGAAAGCATCTGGCGATCCATATAGTTGAGAAGTGCAACCACCCACAGGAGCGCAACAACCAACCAAGGATAAAACTTCTTTTTTTTCATTATTTGATTGTTAGTTTTGTTATTCGGGTGCAAATATACAACAAAATTAATT
>USQD01000199.1 GCA_900556795.1 uncultured Prevotella sp.
TGGTGGATTCATCTAATGGTTAGGATACAAGATTCTCAATCTTGGCATAGGGGTTCGATTCCCCTATCCACTACCAACAAAAGGCGGTAAACGAATGCTCGTTTACCGCCTTTTTCGTTATCAGCACGTACCCCATTTGTTTTAAAGAATAAATAAAACAAGAGAGTGTGTCAAAAGTAAGAATTTCTTTACTTTTGACACACTCTCTTATTCTTCATGTCGCTAAATCTGCTTCTTTGACACGTTCCTCTTCCATACCGCGAACCAAACTATGGCTATGCATAATGCCATGCCGCCCACGGCGTAGCCCACACTGTACGGCAGTCCGAAGGCCGTATTCGACACCATGAGAAAAGTGGTGCATACAGTGGTCATGAACAGAGCCGGAACGAGTGTGATGACGTACTGCTTATTCTCGCGCACGAGATAGACGGTGATGGTCCAGAGAGCGAAAACGGAGAGCGTCTGGTTGGCCCAACCGAAGTACTGCCAGATGGTGTTGAAGCCGTCGGGATTTTCCATCTGCCAAACGAGCATGGCAAAGGATGCAGCGAAGAGAGGCACACAGATGTAGAGGCGGTTCTTCTTAGGACACTGGTTGAGCCTCAACGCCTGAGCAATGATCAGACGGGCGGAGCGGAACGCCGTGTCACCACTCGTTATCGGGGCAGCCACGACACCGAGCATGGCGAGCACGCCGCCAAGCAGACCGAGCCAGTCCTTGCACACGAGATTTACCACCATCGGGGCGGAGGTAAGAAAACCCTTGTCGGCGGCGCCGGCTATCTGCTCGTAGCCCGGCTGCGGCGCATCATAGAAAAACCACATCGACACGGTGGCCCATACGAGAGCCACAAGTCCCTCGGTTATCATCGCACCGTAGAATATCGGGCGGCCCTTGCGCTCTGACCGCAGACAACGCGCCATGAGCGGACTCTGCGTGGCGTGGAAACCGCTGATGGCTCCGCAGGCGATGGTGATGAAGAGACAAGGGAAGATGCTGTCGGTGAAGGTAGAAGGGCTGGCTGCCTTCCCCATGTTGCCGAGACCGTCCCACAACTCCGGCAGCTGCGGCATGCGCACCACAAGCACCGCCACAAGCGCCACTGCCATGAACAGCAGCGAGAAGGAGAAGAGAGGATACACCTTGCCGATTATCTTGTCAATAGGCAACATGGTGGCCACGACATAGTAGGCAAAGATGAGCACTATCCACAGCGTAGTGGAGCCCCATATGCCGTGCAGAATCTCGGCCGGAGAGTAGACAAACACAGTACCGAGCATGACAAGCAGGAATACGGCGAACGCCAACAACACCTTCGACGCGCCACCGCCGAGATACTTCCGCACAAGCTCGGGCAGGTCGCAGCCACCATTGCGCATGGAGAGCATGCCAGTGAAATAGTCGTGAACGGCTCCGGCGAAAATGCAGCCGAAGACAATCCACAAATACGCAGCTGGACCAAACTTGGCACCCATGATGGCACCAAAGATGGGACCTGTGCCGGCGATGTTGAGAAACTGTATCATGAACACTTTCCAGTAGGGCATGGCGACATAGTCCATGCCGTCGGCCTTTGCAACGGCTGGCGTGGGACGGTCATCGGGCGAGAATATGCGCTCCACGAAGCTGCCATATACAAGATAGCCCACAACAAGGGCTGCGAGAGAGATAAAGAATGTTATCATTACACCTTATTTTTAGTTATTGGGAAACAATTACTTAGTTAGACAAATGTAGCTATATTATGTATAGTCTGTACGCAGGAGACTGTTCTTTTAACAAAGATTATACAAACGGGTGTGACACCCGAATTAGGAATTTTGTCCGCCATGCAAATATCGTACAAAGAGTAAAAAGCTGTTACAAAATAAAAATTGATTCTGGAGTTCTGGTTTGCTGTTTTTACGGTGTTCTGCTGTGCAAACAGCACCCTAGCATAACAATAACGCCACTTTTATCATGCAATAGTGCCACTATTAGAGTGTAAAAGTGGCGCTATTGCATGATAAAAGTGGCACTATTGGAGTGTAAAAGTGGCGCTATTGCAACACAAATAGGCTTCTTGCTGCTTTCTTTTTTTGCACACTTTCCTTACAAACCGTCTAAAATACTGTGTATAAACCGGTTATCCTTGCACGCTCAAAACTCAAGAATTTCGCACCAAAGATTTTGTTGTGCGCCGAACTCATAGTATTGAGCATCAGAAATGCAAATATTGTCTTCCCCAACATCAACTTTACGATGCTTAAACGAAAAGAAACGAGGGAGCAACAGCAATGAGAAGATTTTGTGGTGGTCTTACTTTTCTTCTGCAATTTGCGTGATGCGCCTAATGTTTCTGTTGCGTTGCTTGATGATGAGCGGAACACGTTCTACCACCACCATAGAAGTATCGAGGCCCAATGCCTTAGGCTCGTCGATGCCTATCTTGCTGATAAGAGCGTAGAAAGTCATCAACAAGTTCTGCTGACGGTTGGCGGAACTCTCCGGATAATATACACGATGAATGATGATGAACCGGAAATCGCCAGGTATTCCGTTCTTACGAAGCGAAGGATAGGTGCTTCTTAAATCTACCTTCTTGCTTGCCACAAGGTCTTCCACCACTTGTCGCAGATAAAGACTCACACGTGGTTCTATGCGGAAACCTATGTGCATCGTAATGCTGTAGAGGGTGTTGGGAATCAGGGGCTCGCAGCTGTACTCAAGCGTGTCTGGAGTATCTACAAACTCCATATTGATAAACCAGTAATGATCGGCACGCTTGGGCTGCTTGTTGATGATGGAATAGAGCAGTTTGTCGTCTACGGTGCCTTCCTTGTCGGCATGGTTTACATAGACAAGATTGGAGGCGTACTTGGGGATGCTCTCGTCGGCTTTGATGTCGGAGATAATCTGATAATAGTCATCCAGCGGTTTGGTGCTGACATAATGGCGTCGTATCTTCATGGCCCGAACCCATACATACATCATCAGGAACAGGATTCCGCCAATGAGCATCGTACACCATCCTCCAGCGAGAAACTTCGACATGTTGGCTGCCAGGAAGACGGCTTCGATGGTGCAGTATGCGCCCATAAACAATATCGTGAGGACTCGCGACACGCCCTTGCTGTGCAGGTAGAAACCGAGCAGAAGGGTGGTCATCAGCATGGTGATGGTGATGGCGAGTCCGTAGGCTGCCTCCATGTGTGAGGAGTCGCGAAAGAGCAGGATGATGAGAACCACGCCGATGTACATGGCAAAGTTGATCATCGGGATATAGAGCTGTCCCTTTACATGGGTAGGATGCTTGATTCGCATACGCGGCCAGAAGTGCAGGTTCATGGCTTCGCTCAATATGGAGAAGGTGCCGCTGATAAGTGCCTGGCTTGCCACGATTGCCGCCCCCGTTGCCATGATGATGGCGAAGAACAGCATGCTCTGCGGCATGATGGAAAAGAATGGATTCACGGACATTGCTGTCGGAACATTGTTCAGCACCCACGCTCCCTGTCCCAGATAGTTAAGAATGAGCATGGTCTTTACAAAGGCCCAGCTTATAGTGATGTTCTTCCTGCCACAATGTCCCAAGTCGGAGTAGAGAGCCTCAGCACCAGTGGTACAGAGAAATACGGCGCCCAGAATCAGGAACCATTCAGGTGATTGTGCCAGCAGAACAATAGCGTAGTAGGGATTGAAGGCTTTGAGTATCAGAGGGTAAGATGTGATGCTGACTGCTCCCGTCACGCCCAGTAGCAGAAACCATAGCAGCATGAACACTCCAAACGACTTACCTATGCTCTCTGTGCCAAACCGTTGCACGAAGAAGATGATGGTGATGATGGCAAGTGTAATTGGGATGACCGGCAGATCAGGACTGATGCTTTCGAGTCCTTCGATGGCTGTGGTAACCGTAATGGCTGGGGTGATGATTCCGTCAGCCAACAAGGTGCTTGCGCCGATAATAGCCAATATGTAAATCCACTTGCTCTTGAGTCGGCGCAGCAGGGCGTAAAGGGCGAGAATGCCTCCTTCGCCATTGTTGTCGGCTCGCAGAGCCACGCATACGTATTTGATGGTGGTCTGTAGGGTGAGTGTCCAGATGATGCAGGACAATGCGCCCAGTATGGTGCTTTCGTTGATGGTTTCGCCTGTATGGAGGATGGCCTTCATCACATAGAGGGGTGATGTTCCGATGTCGCCAAACACGATGCCTAATGTGACGAGTAGCCCCAGGAAGCCAACTCGATGATGATTGAAGGCTACCGATTTTTCTGTCTCTTCTCTCATTTTAATTCTCTTTTTATAAAAAAAATGTTATCCTTTAGATTATTAAATTTGCGTGCAAAGGTATAAACATGAGAGGTAAGATAGGATTTGTTTAACAAGA
>USQD01000200.1 GCA_900556795.1 uncultured Prevotella sp.
TACCTTTTTACTTTTTTACCTTTAAACGCCTTTTACTTTTAAACGCAAATAATTCGGGACAACTCTTGCATTTCTCATAAAATTGCAGTATCTTTGCACCCATAAAAAAAACAAATTAGAATTATGGCAAGAAAACGTAAACCATTACCTCTTTTGGAGAACATCACCATCGAGGCTGTTGCAGCCGAGGGTAAGTGCATCACACGAGTAGACGACCAGGTCATCTTCGTTCCGTTCTGTGTGCCAGGTGATGTGGTAGATTTGCAGGTAGTCAAGAAGAAACATAAGTACTGCGAGGCGAAGGTGGTTCGCTTCATCAAAAAAAGCGACATCCGTCAGGAGCCTATGTGCGAGCACTTCGGCATCTGCGGCGGTTGCAAATGGCAGAACCTGCCTTACGAGGAGCAGATCAAGGCGAAGCAGAAGCAGGTGGAAGACCAGCTTACCCGCATCGGCAAGATTGAACTCCCTGAATTCCGCCCTATCATGGGCAGCGTGAAGACCCAGGAGTATCGCAACAAGATTGAGTTCGGATGCAGCAACAAGCGCTGGTTCACAGCTGAGGAACTTGCACAACTTCCTCAGAAAGAGGACGATACCGTCTCATCACTCAAGGAGCGCCACGCCCAGAACGCCATCGGTTTCCATATCACCGGAGCCTTCGACAAGATTTATCCTATCAGGAAGTGCTGGCTGATGGACGACCTGTGCAACGAAATCCGCAACTTCGTCTTCGAATATGCTGATTCTCACGACTATACCTTCTACGATCTCCGTGAGCAGCACGGTTTGCTCCGCAACATGATGATCCGCAATTCGAACACCGGCGAGTGGATGCTCGTATTCCAGTTCCACTACGATGAGGAGGGCGATGAGCAGAAGGCATTGGAGCTGATGCAGCAGGTGGCTGATAAGTTCCCTCAGATTTCATCGCTCATGTACGTGGACAACCAGAAGGGCAACGATACCATCAACGACCTGGAACTCAGCCTCTTCAAGGGCAACGACCACATCTTCGAACTGATGGAGGACCTGAAGTTCAAGGTAGGTCCGAAGAGTTTCTACCAGACCAATACCGAGCAGGCTTACCACCTCTACTGCGTGGCTCGCGAGTTTGCCAACCTTACCGGAAATGAGCTGGTTTACGACCTTTATACCGGCACCGGAACCATCGCCAACTTCGTGGCTCACAAGGCAAAGAAGGTCATCGGTATCGAGTACGTGCCAGAAGCTATCGAAGATGCCAAGGTGAATTCCCAGGTGAACAACATCGAGAACACCCTCTTCTATGCTGGCGACATGAAGGATATCCTGACCAATGCTTTCATCGCCCAGCACGGTCGCCCAGACGTCATCATCACCGACCCACCACGTGCCGGAATGCACCCAGACGTAATAAACGTCATCCTGAACGCAGCACCTAACCGCATCGTATATGTAAGCTGCAACCCTGCTACCCAGGCTCGCGACCTGCAGTTGATGGACGACCACTACAAGGTGGCTGCCGTTCAGCCGGTAGATATGTTCCCTCATACTCCTCACGTAGAGAACGTGGTTTTGCTCGAGAAGCGCAGCGATGCTGAAATCAAGCAGAAGAAGAAGGAGCGCAGAGAGCGTGAAAAGGCGATAGCTGAAGCCAAGGCTGCAAAGGAGGCTGAAAAGCTTGCATTGGAAGCTGCTAAAGCGGAAGACTTGACTGCAGAGGAGCTCGCGGCGGCTAAGGCAGAAGACCTCACAGCAGAGGAACTTGCTGCAAAGAAATAAACCTAAAAACAAAATAGAAATAAGATGAAAAAAGGTATCATCCTGGCGCTCATGGCTTTGACTGCGGTCTCTGCCAGCGCCCAAAAGAAGCAGACCATCGAATTGCCTTCATGGTTGAGCAACGTAAAATTGTCGGGTTATGGAATGACCCAGTATCAGTACAGCGGACAGAAAGATGCTGAATCCAACTCATTCAACATCCGTATGGCTCGTATCGCTCTCGAAGGTCGCATCGCTGGCGACTTCTACTGGAAGACCCAGATTCAGTTCAACGGCAACACCTCCAACCTGGGCTCCAGCCCAAGAATGGTGGATTTGTTTGCAGAATGGCAGAAATATGAATATTTCAAGGTGAAGATTGGTCAGTTCAAGAACCCATTCACTTTCGAGAATCCGATGCATCCTATCGACCAGGGCTTCATGGGATATTCCCAGAACGTGAGCAAGCTGGCAGGCTTCAGCGACCGTGCCGGCGAGCACGCATCCAACGGCCGTGACATCGGTTTGCAGTTCCAGGGTGATTTCCTCAAGAATGCCAATGGCAGAAACCTGCTGCACTATCAGATTGGTGTGTTCAACGGCCAGGGCATCAACACCAAGGACGTTGATAATCAGAAGAATGTGATTGGTGGTGTATGGTTGATGCCAGTAAGCGGCATGCGAATCGGCGCCTTCGGATGGACGGGTTCTTATGCGAGAAAGGGTAACTGGACGGAATTCGTAGCCGACCCAACATCAAGCGTAACTCCTGATGCCACTACACCAGTTAAACATGAAAATGAGGTTCGCAAGCTCTCACAGAACCGCTACGCCTTCTCTTTCGAATATAAGAAAGACGGCTGGACCGTTCGTTCTGAGTACATCCACTCTACCGGCAAGGCTTTTGCCAAGAGCATCACTAATTTCAACGATGCCAACGCCAAGGACTGCAATCTGAATGCAAAAATCGGCGACAAGGCACAGGGTGTATATGGCTTGGTCATCGCCCCATTGGCACAGCTGCCTAAGAACAGCCGTATCGACATGAAGGCGCGTTACGACATGTATCAGCCTAACGGCAAGAACAACATGCAGAAAACCCAGTATGAGGCAGGTTTGAACTTCCACATCGGCAAGCGAATCACCATCCTTACCGAGTATGCATTGGTCAACGACAAGACACTTGCCAAGCACAATTATTCCATGGCAGATGCCGAGGTTTGCTTCCGCTTCTAACAGATATGATAAAGGCTCGTTCCAGTGATTACAGGAACGAGCCTTTATCATATATATGCTCAATCTCTTGCTAGAACGAATAAGAGAAGCCGATAGACATGAATTCCTTGAACTGCCAGTAGCTCTGATCGTCCTTGCGCTTGGCACCATCATCAAATCTCGGATAGAGGAAGATGTTGGTGGAGATGTAACGATTGAACTGGAAGGTAATCGTATTCTCCCACTCTATTTCCGCACGCTTATAAGTGGTATATCCCCACAATCGGGTCTTCCACTTGATGTTCTGCGCTATCTGCCAGGACAGGTCAAACGTACATTCCGAACCGTAGTCCACCAAACTGTGCTTGCCTTCGTCCAGACCATATCTTGTAGCCAACGCCTCACGGCCCACATACTTCCAGTTGAGCGCCAACGGAGCCAGATGGGCACTACCCTTCAACCTGTGCTTGAACCAATCGACCGAATAATCCATACCGACAGAGAGGTTCAAATTGAATGGCGAGAAGAAATCGGAATAAATCATCTTGTCATTGCTCTTCAATCCATGGGCAAACTGCGTCTGCGCCACCATCTGCAAGGTATAATACCATCGCTTGGTAGCCTGAAGACCCAACTTGCTGGTATATCGGATCAAGTCGTCGGAAGTCTTGAGCGAACGCAAGGAATCACCCTTGGACGTCTGATAACCCAAGCGCAACTCCAGCTTGTTGTCCCACTTCACCTTCTGCTTGTTGTTGTAATTAGCCTGCATGGTGATGCGTCCCAGCATGGAATAGTTGCTCTCACCACCCTTGTACCAGTTGCTCGAAACATAATTCTGCAGGAACTGGAGGTAATAATCACCGTTGATAGTCCAGAAGTTAGGACGGGTGATGACTAGATCCATCGGTGCCGACTCAATCTCTATCGCCTTCGGAGCCACCTGCTCAACGAGGTCAGGATGGTTTTTCTTCGGTTTGGAAGGCGCATCGAGCGGTGCCCCCACCTTTCTGAGTCGGGATTCCGTAGCCCTTACCAGGTCGGGACGTCTGAGATAGATATCCATCAGGGCAGCATCCAGCTCCGTCTCGAGCGAATCCCCCACTTCACCCTTTGGCGAGATGCGCAGCAGATGATTGGCAGGAGAATGATAGAAAGTGAGCGGAGTAAAGAGCAGCCCGAAACGGCTGTCATCGGCACTCATCCTTACCGAATCCAGGCGATTACCATATACAGAAAGAGAATCAGCATAGTCTTTCAACAGCTGATTTTCCTGAATCTCCACAGTCTCCTTAGGTGGATTTTTCCTGTTGGAGCGCTGCGCATCTGCAGGCGCCAGGGAAACCACCCAAGCTAAAACGAGTAATCCAAATCTTATTTTCATACCTTCATATAACATAATTTG
>USQD01000201.1 GCA_900556795.1 uncultured Prevotella sp.
ACTTGGGCTAAGAAGGCAATGAAAGAGGCAAAGCATTTTGGTGAGGTCGTGGAGATCGCATCATCGTCCGACGCCAACTACACTTTCTATCCTCAGGTTCCTAACAATGTGCCAGCCGATTGTGATTATTTGCATTTGACAAGCAACAATACTATATATGGTACTGAACTCCGTGTCGATCCAGACGTGAACGTTCCATTGATTTCTGATATGTCATCAGATATCATGAGCCGTCCTGTAGATGTTTCCAAGTATACCGCCATCTATGCAGGTGCTCAGAAGAATCTCTCTATGGCTGGTGTTACCGTCATCGTCGTGAAGGATGAGATGCTCGGCAAGGCTCCTCGCGAGATTCCTACCATGCTCGATTATCGCACTCACGTAGAGAAGGGCAGTATGTTCAATACTCCTCCTGTAGTTCCTATCTACACCTTGATGGAGAATCTCCGCTGGTTGAAGGCTAACGGTGGTGTTGAGGCTGCTGACAAGCGTGCTCACGAGCGTGCTGAGGTTCTCTATACAGAGATTGACCGCAACAAGCTCTTCAAGGGTACTGTAGATGAGGCATCCCGCTCTTTGATGAACATCTGCTTCGTAATGAACGATGAGTACAAGGAGTTGGAGAAACCATTCCTCGATTTCGCTACAGAGCGGGGTATGGTTGGTATCAAGGGTCACCGTTCAGTAGGTGGTTTCCGTGCCAGCTGCTACAATGCACAGACCATGGAGGGTGTTCAGGCACTCGTCAAGGCAATGCAGGAATTTGAAGCTCAGCACTAATTGATAATTTATAATTATCCTTGGTGATAATTGATTCTTAAAGGATTCAAGTATGAAAGTATTAGTTGCAACAGAAAAGCCATTCGCAGCAGCTGCTGTCGAGGGCATTAAGAAAGAAATAGAGGGAGCAGGCAACGAACTCGTGCTGCTCGAAAAATATACAGAGAAGGCTCAGCTTCTCGATGCTGTGAAGGATGTGGACGCGATGATTATCCGTTCTGACAAGGCTGATGCCGAGGTGCTCGACGCTGCCAAGAACCTCAAGATTATCGTTCGTGCCGGTGCCGGTTATGATAATATCGACCTGGCTGCTGCTACTGCTCACAACGTGGTGGCTGAGAATACTCCGGGTCAGAACTCCAACGCCGTTGCCGAGCTGGTATTCGGTTTGCTGGTTTTCACCGTTCGTAATTTCTACAACGGCAAGGCTGGTTCCGAGTTGAGGGGCAAGAAGTTGGGTATCCTGGCTTTCGGTAATGTGGGTCGCAACGTGGCTCGCATCGCCAAAGGTTTCGGCATGGAGGTAGCTGCCTATGATGCCTTCTGCCCAGCTGATGTCATTGAGGCTGCCGGTGTTCACGCCGTGAAATCTCAGGATGAGTTGTTCCAGACTTGCGACATCGTTTCTCTTCATATCCCTGCTACTCCAGAGACCATCAAGAGCATCGACTACAAGACCGTGAACCAGTTGCCAAAGGGTGGTATCCTTATCAACACTGCCCGCAAGGAGGTAATCAATGAGCCTGAGCTTCTGAAGCTTCTCGCTGAGCGTGAGGACTTGAAGTTCATCACCGACATCAAGCCAGATGCTGATGCCGACTTCGCCAAGTTTGAGGGCCGCTACTTCTCAACACCTAAGAAGATGGGTGCTCAGACAGCCGAGGCTAACATCAATGCCGGTATTGCTGCCGCCAAGCAGATCAATGCGTTCTTTAAGGATGGATGCACTAAGTTCCAGGTAAATAAGTAATTATTCTTCCCATACATATAGCTCATGAAGGGTGCTTTTTCACAGAAGCACTCTTGATGGGCTTTTCATGTTTTTATTAAACTAGTCAATTTAAACGAAATATTATGGCAATAGTAAAACCTTTTAAGGGAGTAAGACCTCCTAAAAATCTCGTCGAGCAAGTTGAGTCTCGCCCATACGATGTCCTCGATTCAGAGGAAGCTCGTGCCGAGGCTGGCGATAACGAGAAAAGCCTTTATCATATTATTAAACCTGAAATCAACTTCGAACCAGGTACATCTGAGTATGATCCTCGCGTCTATGAAAGCGCTGCAGAGAACTTCAGGAAGTTCCAGGAGAACGGATGGTTGAAGCAGGATGATAAGGAACAGTATTATATCTATGCACAGACCATGAATGGCAAGACTCAGTATGGTCTTGTTGTGGGTGCATACGTAAATGATTATATGACGGGTGTCATCAAGAAGCATGAGCTTACCCGCCGCGATAAGGAAGAGGACCGCATGAAGCACGTTCGTGTCTGCAATGCCAATATCGAACCTGTCTTCTTCGCCTATCCTGATAATTCAGTGCTCAATGAGATTCTGATGCGCTATGCTGCTACAGAACCTGAGTATGATTTCATTGCTCCGATAGATGGCTTCCGTCATCAGTTCTGGATTGTCAGCGATGACAAGGACATTGAGACCATCACCGCAGAATTTGCCAAGATGCCTAGTCTCTATATAGCTGACGGTCATCACCGTTCGGCAGCCGCTGCTTTGGTAGGCGCAGAGAAGGCTAAGCAGAATCCTAACCATACCGGTAAGGAGGAATACAACTATTTCATGGCTGTCTGCTTCCAGGCTAGCCAGTTGACCATCCTCGACTACAACCGAGTAGTGAAGGACTTGAATGGCTTGACATCAGAACAGTTCCTTGATGCCTTGGCCAAGAACTTCGAGGTGATAGAGATTGATGCGATTAATGTGAATGTATCTGGCGAAGAGGAGGGTATCCCATGCTATGAGAAGTTTGCCATTGATGAAGCTATCAAGCAGTTTGGCTTGGATATTCTGAAGCCAGCAGCGCTTCATTCATTCCTCCTTTATCTGGACGGCAAATGGTACGGTCTGTTTGCCAAGCCAGGAACCTATGATGATGAGGACCCAATCGGTGTGCTCGATGTAGACATTTCATCCCGTCTGATTCTCGACGAAATTCTGGGCATCAAGGACTTGCGTTCAGACAAGCGCATCGACTTTGTGGGTGGACTTCGTGGTCTCGGAGAGTTGAAGCGTCGTGTAGATAGTGGTGAGATGAAGATGGCTTTAGCCTTGCATCCAGTCACCATGCAGCAGATTATGGACATTGCTGACAGTGGTAAGATTATGCCTCCTAAGGCAACCTGGTTTGAGCCTAAGTTGCGTAGCGGATTGATTATTCACAAGTTGGATTAATGATTGACGAATTTAAGACCATATCAGATACAGTAGGCGAGGGATATTACACCGAGAAAAGGAGTAAGTTTCTCGCCTTTGCTCACCACGTTACGACCGTTGACGAGGTGATGGAGATTGTTGCCGGGTACCGTAAGAAATATTACGATGCCCGACATTGTTGTTATGCCTATATGCTGGGTCCGGAGCGCACCGAGTTCCGTGCCAATGATGATGGTGAACCATCTTCTACGGCTGGCAAGCCTATCCTTGGACAAATCACGAAGGCGGAATTGACGGATATTCTCATTGTCGTCATCCGCTATTTCGGAGGTGTGAAGTTGGGTACCAGTGGATTGATTGTTGCTTATCGTGAAGCAGCAATAGATGCTTTGGCGCATTGTGAGGAAGTGACGCAGCAGGTGGAGGAAATCGTTACTTACGATTTCACTTATCCGATGATGAATGATGTGATGAGGATTGTCAAGGAGATGAATCCCCGTATTGTGGATCAGACTTTCGACAATACCTGTACCATCAAGTTATCCATCAGAAAGAGCGAAGCCGAGCTGTTGCGTACTCGCCTGAAGAAGCTTTCCTTCGAATAATTTCGGGTTGTGAATCGCAGATTTTTCGCAAGTTAGCGCTACACGCCCTTGATAGAACTTCGCAAGTTAGCGCCACATGCCCTTGATAGAACTTCGCAAGTTAGCGCCACACGCCCTGAAAGGGCAGAAGCTCCTAGCCCAGGGCAACGCCCTGGGTTTTAAGGATGTAGCCAATACGCCCTGTAAGGGCAAAAGCTTTATATTTTTTGCTTGAGGTTTTAAAGCTTTTGCCCTTACAGGGCGCTGGGATTGCGTCAATAGCTACCCAGGGCGTTGCCCTGGGCTAGGAGCTTCTGCCCTTTCAGGGCGTGTCCCAACGTACCCCCAACTGCGTCCCGATGTACCGCCAACTGCGTCCCGATGTACCGCCAACTGCGTCCCAACGTACCCCCAACTGCGTCCCGACGTACCGCCAACTGCGTCCCGATGTACCGCCATCTACGTCCCGACGTATCGCCATCTGCGTCGGGACGTGGCTGGCGGTGCGTCGCCACGCAGTTTTGGGGGCATCGGGCGCACAGTTACTTGCTATGTGGGTTAGCTGGTGGATAGGAGGAA
>USQD01000202.1 GCA_900556795.1 uncultured Prevotella sp.
TTTTTTTTTTTTTTAATGATACGGCGACCACCGAGATCTACACTCTTTCCCTACACGACGCTCTTCCGATCTATGTCTGCTGTAAAGTTCTTGTGAACGTCAGAAACAGCATCAACCTGATCGATATTAAGTGACAATGCATCAGCCAAGCTACCCATCTTGATGTTCATGTTGTAAGCTGCTGTTGCGTTTGTAGCCTCTTCTGCTGCAAAAGTAGTTGTCATACTCAACAATGCTACTGCTAAAATCATAATCTTCTTCATAATCTTTTTACCTTTCTTTACTTTACGAGTCTCATGGAGCAGATATTCTAATAGCTCCGTTTCCAGAGAACTCTTGTTAAACATTATCCTATAGTCTTATTTCTTTAAGACGCTGCAAAGATACGAACTTTCTTCTGTGTGCGCAAACATTTATTTGTTTTTTTTCAAAAATCCGTTTATTATTTGACATAAATCAACAAGAGCAGTCTAAAACCAGGAGCAGAAAGTAATTTTTTGCAGATTTAAGCTAACAAATTGTAAGATGGCTCAAAATAATTAAGGTGGAGAGGAAAATTTCCTTGATTTCTCTTCCATATCCCAATATTTATTTGTACCTTTGCAGAAGTTAAGCAACAAATAAAGAATAAATGGAACAACAGACTCACATAGACAAGGCTCTGGCATTTATGGAGAGCTTGGAAAAACTCGGCAACCAACTGAAGGCAGCCGAAGAACAGCAGAAGCATTTCATCGCCCGCATGCTTGAACTGAAAAAGGCAAATCAGACAGAAGGTGACGAATATGCAGAACTATCCCAAAAGAGCAAGAGCCTGCAAGACATCATAGACAAGTGGCGCCCTATCTATCTGGAGCGCATGGAAATGGTGAAAAGCGTCAGCATTCAAAGACGCCAACGCATGAATAAGAAAAAATAAAATCATATTGCCTATATATATAAATAGGTAATAGTATCCAAACAAGACAAAATAAAAACATAAATAATAATGGAATCAAACAACAAGAACAAATTTATCGTAGTGTCTTATGCACTCTACGATGTAACTAAAGGTGATAACGGTGAAGAAATGCTCATCGAGCGTACAACAGACGAGCGTCCTTTCATCTTCATCAGCGGCATGGGCGTAACATTGCCTGCATTCGAAGAGAAGATGGTAAATCTCGTAAAGGGCGATGAGTTCGACTTTGAGCTGGAGCCAGAGCAGGCTTATGGCATCCACTATGACGAGCGCGTACTCGACCTCGACAAGCAGATCTTTACAATCAATGGCCAGTTTGATGCACAGCATGTACAGGTAGGTGCCATCATCCCATTGCAGAACGAGGACGGCAACCACTTCAATGCAGTCGTTAAGAATATCACTGACGAGAAGGTAACATGTGACCTCAACCACCCATTGGCAGGTTTGAAGCTCAACTTCTGCGGTCAGGTATTGGAAAGCCGTGAGGCAACAGCTGAGGAAATCGCTAAGATGGCTCAGATGATCAGCGGTGAAGCTGGTGGTTGCGGTGGCAGTTGCGACAATTGCGGCGGTGACTGCGGTGGCGACTGCAAGGACGGCAACTGCGAAGGCGGCTGCGATTGCAACAAGTAATATTTGAGAATAAACTATATAGCGGCTGTCTCAAGCAAAATTGGGATAGCCGCTCTTCATATCAACTCATGAGGCTTTCCCCCATCAGTATGGGAAGAACAAAAGCCTCTATATCATACATAGGACAATGAGGAATACATTTGGCAATCTTTTCACTCTCACCACTTTCGGAGAGAGTCACGGCATAGCAGTGGGAGGCGTTATCGACGGTTTCCCTGCAGGCATAGACATCGATATGGACTTTATCCAGAGCGAACTGAATCGTCGCCGCCCTGGACAAAGTCACATTACTACTGCCCGAAAGGAAGCAGACAAGGTGGAATTTCTAAGTGGTGTCTTCGAAGGAAAGTCTACGGGAACACCTATCGGCTTTGAAGTACGAAACCAAAACCAGCATTCTCAAGACTATGAGAATATGCGCTGTCTGTTCCGCCCATCACATGCCGACTTCACCTACAACGAAAAGTATGGCATCAGAGACCATCGGGGAGGTGGACGCTCATCAGCCCGCATTACCATCGCACGCTGCGTGGGTGGTGCTCTCGCCAAGTTGGCACTCCGTCAGCTAGGTATCAGCATCACAGCCTACACATCGCAGGTGGGAAACATTGCTTTGGAAAAAGATTACCATCAGTATGATCTCAACACTATCGAAGACAACCCGGTACGTTGTCCGGACCAGGCTAAAGCCAAGGAGATGGAAAATCTCATTGCTCAGGTCAAAGCAGACGGAGATACTATTGGCGGTATCATTACTTGTATCATCAAGGGATGCCCAGTAGGACTTGGTGAACCGGAATTCGATAAACTCCATGCACAATTGGGTGCTGCCATGCTCGGTATCAATGCCGTAAAGGGATTTGAATATGGAGAAGGATTTGCAGGGGTTACCGCCCGTGGAAGCGAACAGAATGATGTGTTTGTTCCTAAGGATGAAAGCGCCAGTCAAGCTGCAGATAATTCGACCAATCAGGATGTTGCTGCCCGTATCACGACCAAGAGCAATCATAGCGGAGGCATTCAGGGTGGCTTGAGCAATGGTCAGGACATCTACTTCCGAGTAGCATTCAAGCCTGTAGCCACCCTATTGATGGAACAGGATACTGTAGATTTGGAAGGAAACCCTACCAAACTCACAGCCCGTGGCAGACATGATCCATGCGTATTGCCTAGAGCCGTACCCGTAGTAGAAGCAATGGCTGCCATGGTTATCCTGGACAACTACCTTTTGAATAAAACTGTGAAAATTTAAACAGTTATCAGTTAGTAGTGATTAGTGATTAACAAACTAATTACTACTAACTAATAAATAATAACTAATCATTAATCACTACCAACTAATCACTCCCTAGAGTTTACTGTCCTTTAAGAGTTTAGGACAATGCTCATTGAAAAAGCATTTATCACAAAGCGGCTTGGCACTCTTGCAGATGTATCTGCCATGCAGCAGAATCCAATGATGTGCATTCGGAATATCCTCTGCAGGAATATGCTTCATCAGATAATCCTCCACCTTACGGGGAGTATCAGCAGTACGAGGCACCAATCCCATGCGATGACTCACACGATAGACATGTGTATCCACCGCCATCGTGGCATGACCGAACCAAACGGCACGAATCACATTCGCAGTCTTACGCCCCACTCCAGCCAATTTCACCAAGTCATCAGCAGCCTCAGGCACCTCACCCCCAAACATCTCTACCAATTGGCGAGACATCTGTGCAAGATGTTTTGCCTTAGCATTAGGATAACTTACCGAACTGATCAGCACATAAATATCCTCTTCACTCGCCTGTGCCATGTGATGTGCATCAGGATAACGTGCAAAGAGAGCTGGAGTAACCATATTGATGCGCTTATCAGTACATTGAGCTGAAAGCAAGGTAGCCACCAGAAGCTGAAATGCGCTACCGAATTGCAACTCGGTAGTCACATTCGGCAGCGCATCTCTGAAGTGATTCAATATAAAATCGTATCTTTCACTACGAAGCATATCGTTTATTTTTTAGCAGGTGTAGCCTCAGCTGTCTTCACCTTACCTTTGTAAGCCTTGTTCAAGCCAGCAATCACCTCGTTGGTAATATCGTAAGCCTTATCAGCATAGAGCAGGTTATCGCCACTCTTAGAGAAGATAATGCTGTACTTCTTATCCTTGTTATATTTAGTAAGATAATTGGCAATACTGTCATGGAGAGCCTTATTATACTTTTCCTGCTCAGCAGCAAACTCATTGCTCAAACGCTGCTGCAATCCCTGAAGGTCATTGTTCTGTTTCTGAAGACCAGCCTGAATAGCCTCAGCCTGCTCACGTGTATATGCATTCTGCTGAATCTTCTGCTGGAAATTAGCAGCAGCAGCCTGCAACTGCTGTCCCTTCTGTGCTATAGTAGCCTGGATATTCTGTCCCTTCTTCTCCAACAAAGCAGCATACTCCTTAGCAAAAGTATACTGAGTCATGATTGAGTCAACCTCAACGTATGCAATCTTCAACTCAGCAGAAGCCTTGTTCTCTGACTTAGCCTCAACCTGAGGCTGTGACTTGTTGCATGATGCCAATGACAAAGCAGCAACAGCAGCAATAGCCACTGAACTCAAAATGTTCTTTTTCATTTTCTAGTATTTTATAATTTATATTTCTACTTATTAATTTCTAGAAAAGGAAACAGATCGGAAGAGCACACGTCTGAACTCCAGTCACGTTTCGGAATCTCGTATGCCGTCTTCTGCTTGAAAA
>USQD01000203.1 GCA_900556795.1 uncultured Prevotella sp.
TACGATATCCATATTCCTTGCCTGTTTATGGGTTGGGGCATCCAGCACGGCGAGAGTGCCCAGCCTCACTATATGACGGATATTGCCGCTACCGTCTGTGCGATGCTACATATTCAGGCACCTAACGGTTGCATAGGCACACCAATATTCTAAATAAAACAAAGGCTAGGTTTCCCAGAATCGAGAACCTAGCCTTTATTATTTATTTTCTCCACAAAAAAGAAACTCTTTTATTCTTCATGCAGATTGTATTCTTCCATGCATGATTTCCCTAATCATCATTCATGATTTCCATATATTCCTCGTAGGAAATATATCTGCCACCCATCGACTTGAGATGCGGGGTTTCCAGCTGACAATCTATCATCTTGCCTCCATGCTCCTGCAGATAACGAGCCAGGAAGATGAGGGCTATCTTTGAACCCGACGGAACCCTGGAGAACATGCTCTCGCCAATGAAGACCTTACCGATGGTGACACCATAAAGTCCACCCACCAGCTCATCGGTCTCATTATCCCATACTTCCACGCTTGCCGCAAAGCCCTGCTCATGAAGGGCGGTGAATGCCTGGATGATGTTTTCGCCCAACCAGGCACCCTCTTCCTCATAGCGGCCATTGGTCTTGCTGCAGGCACGAATCACAGCATCGAAATCCTCGTTGATTCCCACACTGTACCTGTTCTTTCTCAGCAGGGTGCGCATGGAATGGCTGATGTGGATTTCATCCGGGAAAATGACGAAGCGCTTCATCGGACAGAACCAGAGTATCTCCGGCTGGTCGCGAAAGCTATACCAGGGAAAGATGCCGTTGCTGTAAGCCAGCAGCAGGCGGTCGATACTCAAGTCGCCACCTATTGCAAAGCAACCGTCTTCATCACCATAATGCGGATCGGGAAAATAAATCTCTTCCGCATTTTCATCTATCTGTAATATCATCGCTTTCTAACAATTAATCACCAATTCCTTACCATCGAAATCTACGCAGCCCTTGCCAGCCTTCTTGAGCTTGCCGAAGAGCAGAGCCTTCATCAGGATAGGCTTCAGGCGGTTTCCGATGACACGGTCCATCTCGCGGGCTCCATACTCCTTGGTAAAGCCCCACTCCAGAATCTTCTCTTTTGCCGCATCGGTAAGCGTAATGGAAACTCCCTTTGCTGCCAGCTTAGCATCGAGTTGACGAAGCTTCTTGGCTAGAATCAACTCTGCCATGTGTTTATCCATATCGTTGAACACTACGGTATCGGAAAGTCGGTTGATAAACTCTGGCTTGAAGGTCTTCTTCACCTGTGCCAGCATCGCCTCGCCACGGGTTACATTACCACCGAAACCTACATTTGCCTGCGAAGCATACTGCGCTCCGGCATTGGAAGTCATTACGAGGATTACGTTTCTGAAATCTGCCTTCTGACCCTTGTTATCGGTCAATCGGGCATAGTCCATCACCTGCAACAGGATGTTGTAGATATCGCTATGCGCCTTCTCAATCTCATCGAGCAGGAGCACGCAGTTTGGTGTCTTGCGGATGGCATCGGTCAGGAGACCGCCATCTTCATAACCCACGTATCCGGCAGGCGAACCGATAAGTTTAGCCACGGTATGCTTCTCGGTGTATTCACTCATATCGAAACGCACCAGCTCGATGCCGAGCTCTTTAGCCAGCACACGGACCACCTCGGTTTTACCCACTCCCGTAGGACCCACGAAGAGCAGCGAAGCCATCGGTTTGTCATCATCCACCAGTCCTGCCTTCGCCATCATCACAGCCTCAACCACCTTATCCACAGCCTTGTCCTGACCATAGATCTTGTCGAGTATGCGCTGGCGGAGCGTAGCCAGGGAGTCATTATTTTCATCCTTGATGGCAGCCGCATCTATCTTGCAGACCTTGGTAAGAATCTGCTGGATAATCGCCTTGGTAACATAAGAACGCTGGCGATATTCCACAGGATGCACCTCCAGATAAGCACCCGCCTCATCCATCAGGTCAATGGCCTTGTCTGGCAGACAGCGGTTGCTGATATATTTGGCGCTGGCACGGACGGCATATTCCAGGGCGTCCTTGCGATAGGTTACATTGTGGAACTTATTGTATTTATACTGCAAGCCCTCCAGGATTTTGATTGCCTCCTCCTCGGTAGGTTCCTTGATGTCAATCTGCTGGAAGCGGCGCACGATGCCCTTGCTCTGAGCCATGTAGCGGTTGAACTCCTCATAAGTGGTGGAACCAATGAATCGGATGTCGCCAGCCTCCAGATACTGCTTCAGCATATTGGAAGCATCTGGTCCACCATCAGAGCCACGACCGGCACCTATCATATTATGAATCTCATCAATATAGATGATGGTGTTGCCTTCCTTGGCGGCACCCTCCATCACCATCTTGATGCGCTTTTCGAAATCGCCACGATACTGGGCACCGGCAAGCATCTGTCCCATGTCCATGCCATAGATGCGTGCTCCCTTGAGACGATCAGGCACCTGATTCTCGTTGATGAGCTTGGCAAGACCATAAACCAGGGCGGTTTTACCTACGCCCGGTTCGCCGATGTGGAGCGGATTGTTCTTCTCGGCACGACAGAGCACCTGGATGGTTCTATCCAGCTCCTGTTCTCTGCCGATGAGCGGATTATGCTCCTCCACCTGATCAGAGATGCAGGTAACCAACTGATGCCAATCCTGAGGCTGTCGGCTTCTGCCCTCCTCCTCGTCGTCATCATAGTCATTGTCATAATCGTCGTCATCATAGTCGGCGCCTATGCCCATATTAGCCTCCGCAGCCTCGTTTTCCAGCGGATAATAGCTATCCACACTCGCCAGGAATTCGCCCTGACGGTCGCCCACATTCTTGCACAATAGGAAGGCGGCTTCTGAATTCTGCAAGCCAAACATCGCCTGCACGAAATGAGGCACGTTCACGAGTTTTCGGTCAGCGGCAGCAGCCAAGGCGCAAGCCGTACCAAACATCGTCTTGAAGAGCGATGAAGGCTCAGGCAGATATTTGATATTTTCAGGCACACGCTCCTGCTTGGCGAGCCATCCCACCAGGTCCTCATGCATCTTGAGACTATCTACGCCTTCCTCCTGCAATGCCTGACAGAAGGCGTACTGCCTGAGCAAAGACAAGAGCATGTGCTCCGGCATCACAAACTCATGATCGAAGAACCGAGCCTGCTTCATTGCGTCATCCATCAAGACACTCATATATCGGGTTAATCCCATACTATCCATCTATTCTTTTCCCTTCTTTTTTATGGGGAAAGCGAAAGAAGTAAATATCATCCTAGGGGCTATCGTCCCCAAAAATCACTCTAACTTGCCTTCACTTCCCTCAAAATTCCCATTTATTATTCTGGCATATAAGTGAGCTTCAGGGGATACTTCTGCGTACGGGCTTTCTCCATCGCTTTCTCCACTTTGCTCTTGGCGATGTCATAGCTGTAGGTGCCCACCACGGCTTTCTCTTCGTGATGAACCTTGAGCATGATTGCTTCAGCCTCAGCCTGCGACTTGAAGAAGATGGTTTCGAGAATGTCTACCACGAAATCCATCGGTGTAAAGTCGTCGTTGAACATCATTACCACGTAACGCCCCGGCTCCTTGAGCCTCGTTTTCTGGCGTTCACGAATTGCAGTCTGTTCTTGAGCCATATCTTAATTATTACTTTGTATAAGCATTGGTAATCTCCACGACATAGACATCGTGGAATCCGCCCTTGGCACCATACCACTGCAGCAAGTCCTTGTCGAGGAACTTCTCTGCCGTCATATTGTCCTTATAGAGTTTGCGGCATTCCAGGGTGAGTCGAGACTGTTCGAATGCAATGCTGCCGTTATCGGTCTCTACAGGAGTCAATCCTGTTTCCTTTGCCTTATCGAAATCACGTCCACTCTTAGAACCGCAGAAGTTATATATCTTTCGAGCCTCCTCGCTATTTCCGAGGAAAGAGAGGGTCATGAATTCATTCTCCTCGATGATGCCGTGAGTGAAGCGCTCCGGACGGATAAAAACTACTGCCACCGGCTTGTTCCAAAGCCATCCCAGGCAGCCCCATGAGGCGGTCATCATATTGAATTTCTCCTTATTGCCGGCACAAACCAGCATCCACTCCTTACCTATCGTGTCGAAGATATTATCATTCAGTTCTTTTACGTTGATCTTTTCCATTTTATCTGTTCCTTTCTTTTTATTTACTAATAGTTTTAATGATGAAATCATACAGCATTCAGCAAAAGCCATGCCAATTCTTTGCCGAAGGCTGCTCATATCAGTTGCAAAGATACAAGAATAATCTGAAAAAGCAAATGATTCTCCAAGAAAATCGCAAAATAGAT
>USQD01000204.1 GCA_900556795.1 uncultured Prevotella sp.
CCTCGATATTCTACGAAGAAAATATATCGCACTCACTCCAGAAGAATGGGTGCGCCAACACTTCATCCACTTTCTCATCGAACATAAGGGCTATCCAGCAGCACTACTCGCCAATGAAATCCAGCTGCAATGCGGTGACAAAGTTTTGCGTGCCGACAGCGTTCTCTACTCCCGTGAACTTCAACCCAGAATGATTATAGAATACAAGGCACCACACATTCCCATCACTCAAAAAGTTTTCGATCAAGTTTCAACATACAACCTCCTACTCCATGTCGACTTTCTGGTCGTCAGCAACGGTCTGGAGCACTATATTTGTAAGATGGATTATGACGGTAAAAAATATTTATTTCTTGAAGATATCCCTAACTATTCGGATTTATTGACACTTTAGCCACATATTATCTCCTTTCAAAATTTGCGAATTTCCGGCCAATTAATCAGCCGTTCTAAAATTCGCAAATTTTGAGAGGGTTATTTTATGATAAAAAATCCCATTTCTTTTTGTAGTCTCCCTCTTTTATACTATCTTTGCAAAAAATATAGTTAAAATGTACAGACGCCCAACATCATTTGAGGTGCCTAAAACATATAATTCATCAAGCAACATGGCAAACGAAAATATTAAAAAAATCGCTGTAGCCGGTACTGGATACGTAGGTTTGAGTATCGCCACACTTCTTAGCCAGCACCACGAAGTAGTGGCTGTAGACGTGATTCAGGAAAAGGTAGATCTCATCAACAACCGCCACTCTCCAATTCAGGACGAGTACATAGAAAAGTACTTATCCGAAAAAGAGCTAAATCTCAGAGCTACCACCGATGGAGCTGCAGCTTACAAGGATGCAGATTTCGTAGTTATTGCCACCCCTACTAACTACGACCCTGTCAAAAACTACTTCGACACATCACATGTAGAAGAAGTAATCCTGTTAGTAAAAGAGGTAAACCCTGAAGCCATTATGGTTATCAAGAGTACTATTCCTGTAGGATACACAGAAAATATTCGCAAAAAGATGGATAGCGACAACATCATCTTTGCACCAGAGTTCCTACGTGAAAGCAAGGCGCTTTACGACAACCTCTACCCTAGCCGCATCATCGTTGGTAGACCAAAAGACGATGAACGACTAGACAAGGCTGCCCATACCTTTGCAGCCCTTTTACAAGAAGGTGCCATCAAGGAAAATATCGAAACCCTCTTTATGGGACTAACCGAGGCAGAAGCCGTAAAACTCTTCGCCAATACCTATCTGGCTCTCCGCGTAAGCTACTTTAACGAGCTGGACACCTATGCCGAGATGAAGGGACTCGACACAAAAGCCATCATTGATGGTGTAGGTTTAGATCCCCGCATCGGCACATTCTACAACAACCCTTCGTTCGGATATGGCGGCTACTGCCTTCCAAAAGATACCAAACAGTTGCTGGCAAACTACGCAGACGTGCCAGAAAACCTGATCCAGGCCATTGTAGAGAGCAATCGCACCCGAAAGGATTTCATTGCAGACCGTGTGCTCAATAAGGCAGGTTATTATGACTATGCCAACCAGAACAATTATAACGAGGAAGAAGAGAAATCATGCGTCATCGGTGTATACCGACTCACCATGAAGAGTAACAGCGACAACTTCCGTCAAAGCAGCATTCAGGGTGTCATGAAACGCATCAAGGCTAAAGGCGCACAGGTTATCATCTATGAGCCAACCTTGAAAGACGGAAGCACCTTCTTCGGCAGCCGGGTTGTGAACGATCTCAACGCATTCAAGCAGCAGAGTCAGGCCATCATTGCCAACCGATATGACAAATGCCTGGATGATGTAGAAGAGAAAGTGTATACCCGCGATATTTTCAGAAGAGACTAAGGCGGAGAGCAAGAGTTTGAGTTAGCGTTAAAGCCAGATCATCACCATCATGATTTCAGAAAAACAAGACTCGCCCTACTCTCAAGCAACAAACATTAAAACCAAACATTAAACAATAGATAAAAATGGCAAAATTAGTAATCAATTCCTATGAGGAATTTGCATCTCACCTCGGTGAGAAGTTAGGAGAATCAGACTGGTTGCAGATTGACCAGGAACGTATCAACAAGTTTGCAGACGCAACTCTCGATCCACAGTGGATCCATGTAGACGTAGAGCGTGCCAAGGTTGAGAGCCCTTACCATAGCACTATCGCTCATGGTTATCTTACCCTCTCAGTATTGCCTTATCTCTGGCAGCAGATTCTGGAGGTAAACAACCTCAAAATGCTCGTTAACTACGGTATGGACCAGATGCGTTTCGGCCAGCCAGTCATCACTGGTTCACGTGTTCGCCTTGTTGCTACCCTCCACGACATCCAGAACCTTCGTGGCATCTGTAAGACCAGCATCAAGTTCAGCATTGAGATTGAAGGTCAGCGCAAGCCAGCCCTCTCAGGAATCGCATCATTCCTCTATTACTTCAACAACTAAAGAGGAATATACAGAAAATTGTCCTTCTGCTCAAGACAACACGAGAGAAGGACATTTTCTTTTCAATCAAAAAAGAACGGTTTCTTAATTCATAAAGAGAACACCTTACATAAATACCGATATTTTTTATGGCAGCAGGAAAATGGATAGGCGGATTTCTCGGTTTCATCACCGCCGGCCCTCTCGGAGCCCTGGCTGGCTTTGCCCTAGGCTCTCTTTTCGACCACGGACTGGACGAGGTAAACAAGGAGGGATACAACAATCGGGAATATAGCAATGCCTATGAAGCCTACAGCGGGCAACACCGAAACTATGAAGGCGAGCGAAACTCATTCATGTTCTCGCTCCTCGTACTCTCCTCATACATCATCAATGCCGATGGCAAGATTATGCATTCAGAGATGGAGCTGGTACGCAACTTCCTCCGACAGAATTTTGGCGAAGCAGCCAAACAGCAGGGAGAAGAAATCCTCCTCAAACTCTTTGAACAGCAGAAACGTATTGGCATGCAACAGTATCGCAGCGTCATTCAAGACAGCTGCCATCAGATACGTTCCAATATGATGTACGAACAACGCCTTCAGTTGCTCAACTTCCTGGTTATGATAGCCCAAGCCGATGGTGTTGTAACCCAGGCAGAGATACAGGCACTCAAGGAAGTAGCCATCCACATGGGATTATCAGCAGAAGACGTTGATCAGATGCTCAATCTTGCGAGCGGCTCATCATCAGACAGTCTTGCTGACGCTTACCGTATACTCGGCATCAGTCCGGAAGCCTCCAATGATGAAGTAAAAGCAGCCTATCGCAAGATGGCGCTCAAGCATCATCCCGACAAGGTGGCAGCATTGGGCGAAGACGTACGCCGTGCAGCAGAAAAGAAATTCCAGGAAATAAACGATGCCAAGGAACGCATCTTTAAAGCAAGAGGAATCTAACAAAAAACGCCCTGAAAAAGTAAAAGCCAGAAAAAATGCTGCTTTTACTCTTTCAGGGCGATTTTTATTTTACTATTTTTTATTCTCCGTCTTCAGCCTTCTTCTTACGGATAGCGCGCTTGCGCTTTGGCTTCTCTTCTGTAGCAGGAGTAACTACCTTGACACCAGCCAATTCAGGGTCGATGAGAATACGGCCACAGTACTCACAAGGAATAATCTTCTTGTGCATCTTGATATCCAACTGGCGCTGAGGTGGAATCTTGTTGAAGCAGCCACCACAAGCATCACGCTGTACGTATACGATACCAAGACCATTGCGAGCACCCTTACGGATACGCTTGAAACTAGCGAGCAAACGAGGCTCAATCTTCTTTTCAAGCTCCAGAGCCTTCTCCTTCAAACGCTCCTCTTCCTCACGGGTTTCTGCCATGATGTCTTCCAGTTCAGAACGCTTCTCTACCAAGCCCTTCTCGCGGTCAGCCTTCTGCTCCTCAGCCTTGTGCAAGTCGAACTCACGCTCACGAATCTGCTGCAATCCCTCGCGAATCTTCTTATTGCAAAGCTCGATTTCCAACTCCTGGAACTCGATTTCCTTACTCAAAGTATCATACTCACGGTTGTTGCTTACAGTCTCGAGCTGAGCATGATAGCGCTCTACGCTAGCCTGCGCATCAGCAATTTCCTGCTGCTTCTGAGATACTGCACGGTCAAACTGCTCCATCTCGCGCTGAATATTCTCAATACGAGTGGTCAAACCAGCAATCTCGTCTTCCAAATCCTCAACTTCGAGAGGCAACTCACCTCTTAACTCACGATTCTGATCAATGCCAGACAAGGTAACCTGAAGCTGATAGAGAGTCTTCAACTTCTCTTCCACTGTCAAATCTGTAGGATCTTTCTTTGCCATAATTCTGTGTATCTT
>USQD01000205.1 GCA_900556795.1 uncultured Prevotella sp.
TTTTTTCAAGCAGAAGACGGCATACGAGATTCCGAAACGTGACTGGAGTTCAGACGTGTGCTCTTCCGATCTGCTAAGGCTGCTCTCAATGCAACAACAAACGCTTTGAAGGAAGCTCTCATCGCAGGTGACAAAATCCAGTTGGTAGGCTTCGGTACATTCAGCGTTAATGAGCGTCCTGCACGCGAGGGTATTAACCCTGCAACAAAGGAGAAGATTCAGATTGCTGCTAAAAAAGTAGCAAAGTTTAAGGCTGGTGCAGAGTTAGCTGATGCTCTCAACAAATAATTGTAAAGATTATTTTTAACACAATAGGGTACTCCTCAAGGATTACCCTATTCTTGTATAATATAAAAAGCCCATTCTCAATTTATACAAGAATGGGCTTTTTTATTTCATTACCACCGAAAGAAGGTCCGCATTTTATTTAGGTTGCTTGCCGATGTAAGCCAAGATACCGCCATCTACATAGAGGATGTGACCATTCACTGCGTTAGAGGCATCAGATGCCAAGAACACAGCTGGACCTTCCAGCTCTTCTGGGTCCAACCAGCGACCAGCAGGAGTCTTGGCACAGATAAAGCTGTCGAATGGATGACGGCTACCATCAGCCTGGCGCTCACGAAGAGGAGCGGTCTGAGGAGTGGCGATATAACCAGGGCCCAAACCATTGCACTGGATGTTATACTCACCATACTCTGAGCAGATGTTGCGAGTAAGCATCTTCAAGCCACCCTTGGCTGCAGCGTATGCAGAAACTGTTTCACGGCCCAACTCACTCATCATAGAACAGATGTTGATAATCTTACCATGACCCTTCTTGATCATACCTGGGATAACTGCCTTGGATACGATGAAAGGAGCTGTAAGGTCGATGTCGATTACCTGCTTGAAGTCATCTACCGACATCTCTGTCATAGGAATGCGCTTGATGATACCTGCGTTGTTAACCAGGATGTCAATTACGCCGAGTTCCTTCTCGATATCAGCAACCATGTTCTTCACCTGTTCCTCATCAGTTACATCACAGATATAACCCTTGGCATCAATACCCTTAGCCTTGTAATCTGCAAGTGCCTGATCCATGTGATGCTGACTACGGCAGTTGAAAGCAATTTTAGCACCCGCCTTGGCATAAGCCTCGGCAATAGCGAAACCGATACCATAAGCGGCACCAGTTACGAGGGCAACCTTACCCTCCAATGAGAATAGTTTGTTAAAGTCCATACTTCTATATTTTCTGTTGTTTGATTTGTTACGAGGGCAAAGATACAAAATATTTTTGAATCTAGCTCTTAATCAATACGAAAGATGCGACCTTTTTACTTATTTTCTCATTTTATTGACTACATTTCCTAAGTTTATCCCTTTTTACGATGTTATATTTATACACTTATCGTATCTGAACACCCAATGTTTCTTCTATTACTTGGATGACCTGCGGGATGAAATCTGTTTCAAAATCACCCGTCAGACGCTTACTTTCATCAGAAGCTGTATATTTAACACCTGACAGTTCTGTCAATTTCTCCAATACTTCTGATAGCGGTGTATTGTTGAAATGCAAACGATGCGTAGCCCATGCCACATCGTTGATGTCGTAATCAGCCAACAACTCAGGTTGGGCAGCCCCTTTCAATAGACGTGCCCGCTTGCCTTTAATCAGGAAGACTCCCTCTTCAGAGTTACGAGCCGTGAAAAGCACCTTTCCGCTGGTTACCATCACTTCGGGAGCATCCGTTCTTTCATCCACCATAAACTGGGTACCGAGCACCCTTACATGTCCATGCTCTCCCATCACATCGAAAGGATGCTGTTCATCATGCTTCACCTGATAATAGATGCAGCCCTTCATCTCCACCTTTCTGCAATCATCTTCCTGATAGGAAAGAGAAGAATGAGGCATCAACGATACCTTCGTTCCATCAGGCAGATGATACGCCATTACTTCCGATTCAGCAGAAAGCGTCACCGTCTTTGGCTGCAAAAGCGTATAGGCGCCTATGGTGAAGAGCACCAGAATAGATGCAGCCACAGCTATCCAGCGGATGCGACGCATGCGTAAAGATATAGTTGCTGCATGCGAAACCTCTTTATCAGCAATGCCTGCCCGAGCCTTCACCTTATACAAAGCCTTCCTGGTATCCAGCTTGCCCGACTGAAAATACTTCAGCACAAAATCCTGTTCATTCTTGTTGATCTTCATCATAGAATCCCTTTCTTCCTTTAAAATTGTCCTGTAATAGATGCAAAGAGCGTATTGGCGTGCTTATACTTCTCGATGCCATTATATCGCTTACCCTTCGTATAGCGGATATTGTTTCTGCCATTTTCGATATTGAAGTCGCTTGTCAGCCATCCCAAAGACAGAAATACATCGCCCGAACGGAAGGTCAAAGCCGACTTGATGCGCCAAGCCAGCCATTTTCCGCCATGATTACTGACGGTTCGGATAGTTGCATTACCATAAAGCTCATCTTCATAAGATGCAGGATGCCCCACACCTTGTGCGTCCTTGATTTCGGTAAAAGATACCCTATCATTATAAAATGGCGTGATGCAGAGTCCCGGCTCGCAATGCAGCATCAAGCCCGCAGCACGACGCTTGCTCAACCACAAGGTAGGAGTACGAAAAGCCAAGCCTGGCGTTAAGTTGATTTTAATAACCCTCTTCGGATCATATTCATCATCTTCATAACGTTCCATCAATGGTCTATCCCCGTGGTTATCGTTCCATTCTATTCCACAGGAAACGCCTGCATAGGTCAGGGGATAATAGGCAAATGTCAACTCAACCATGTAGCTGTTTTCATTGGCATCACAAAGTCCGCCCGTAATACCAGCCACATAGCGCAGCAGCTTGGTATCCTGCTTTAGCTTCATGCGATTGATCATCTCCACACGCTGTTCAAAAGTCATAGAATCCTTCACCGCTTCCACGGTATCATTCAAGATACTATAACCCGTATTCGCCTTTTGAACAGAAACATCAGAACCTTGTGCCTTGCCGGCAATGGCAAAGCACAAGGCACCTAAAATGATAAAAAGACTTTTTTTCATACTCCTCACTTTTTTATTTGGTATATATTCCGCCTTGATTATCCGATGGTGCCGATGGCAATGGGGCGATATATTTCGAAGCTTCACAGACATTAAATCCTGCCACTACACCGAAACCACCTTTTACGTTCGAATAAGTAGGTGTCACCTGCATCAATCCAGCGTCCGCCCAACTATTGCTCTGCGCATCGTTAATGCTCTTCAAGAAGCGATAGTACTCTGGAGTAACCTTGCAAAGTTGTACATTATAAGTAAAGCCAAACAAACGGTCCCAACCATCATACGTGTGCCAATAAGAATCATTACTGTTCACTTCTAAATGCATCGTATAGGTCTGTCCATTTATCGTCCGGTCATTGAAGATATAAACATCATCAAAGTATTCGTATTCGTCAAAGCCGAAATCATTATCCAACTCTGACTTCTTGTTAATCAATGGCTCACTGGTGGTCACCATCTCAGGCCAAACGATATTTGATGCCAAACTATCAAAACACCATTCATATTCATCCTCCCTACCCAAATAATCAAGATAAGCTTGGTAATTATTAACATAAACATCATGTTGCCATCTATTGCCTTCTTTGGGAACACCTTTCAAGTTTCCATATTTCTGCTTGCGAGTTACCTTCACAGAATAATAATCTGTGGTTGAAGCAGGGTCACTAAAAGTCGCTTCCAACTTATCTACCGAGAAATAAACATCATGATCCGACGATTTCTCTTGCAAGTGGATGTCACCTATATTTACATCAACCTTCTCAGGAATGGAAGTCGAAGCAGAAACCTCGGAGAGACCATCTGCCGACACCTGGACCTCAATCTTATCTCCAGCCTTCTGCTTTCCTACGGCATAATACTGTCCTATTAGAGTAGAAAGAAACCAACTATCGGAAACTTGAGAAAAGGACTGCGCTTCCTTTATGTTTTCGATACGTTTCACCTCCTGTGGCATCCCATTTACCTTATATACGACACTTGCATCCACGGGCAAGCGTGATTGGGTATCTATATCTCCTTTGAACGAAGAAACGGGCAAGCTTTTCGTTACAACAATAAGTGTGGTGTCTCCCTCCGTAGGAAAACAATAAAGTACCAATCGGGGAGTATCTTGCAGCTTCTTCACATCAAAATCATCTATGCAAGAAGAAAAGGCCACAAGATTCCAATCTTGCCTTGCAGCCGCAATCAGATTACTCTTTCACCGTTATTTATGAGTAATTCCGGACCTACCT
>USQD01000206.1 GCA_900556795.1 uncultured Prevotella sp.
ATCATCTACACTCCTCATGTATACGTTATCAACCTCATCATCGACGGTGAGAGCCACACAGCTATCATGAAGGAGATTCAGTTCCACCCAACAACAGACGCTCCTTTGCACGTTGACTTCTACGAGGTGAACGATCAGAAGCCTATCACTATCGGTATCCCAGTTAAGTTGGTAGGTCTTGCACAGGGTGTACGTGATGGTGGTCGTATGAACCTCTCTATCCGTAAGATCGACGTTACTGCTCCATACCAGCAGATTCCTGAGCACCTCGATGTAAACGTTACTGAGTTGAAGATCGGTAAGAGCATCAAGGTTGGCGACCTTTCATTCGAGGGTCTCGAGTTGGCTACAAGCAAGGCTGTCGTAGTTTGCTCTATCAAGATGACACGTAACGCTCAGCTCGCTGCACAGGCTGCAACTGAAGAGGAGGCTTAATTGATAAGTCATCGAGATTTTACGAACCTGAGTAAAGCATTTTCAAACATTGGATAAATATTTGATTTGTGGGCTTGGTAACCCTGGCGATGAATACGCAGGAACCAGGCACAACACAGGATTTATGGTATTGGACGCTTTTGCTAAAGCGTCCAATATTCATTTTGAGGATAAGCGATATGGATTTGTCGCTGAAACTACGCTCAAGGGCAGAAAGATTATCCTCCTGAAGCCTACCACTTTCATGAATCTCAGCGGTAATGCTGTGAGATATTGGCTGAATCAGGAGAAGATTGACCAGAGTCGCCTTCTGGTTATCAGTGATGAACTTGCATTGCCCCTCGGTGCATTCCGCCTGAAAGCCAATGGAAGCAATGGCGGGCACAATGGTTTAGGGCATATCCAGCAACTTATCGGACAAAACTATGCCCGCCTTCGCATGGGTATCGGCAATGATTACCCTCGAGGTGGACAGATAGACTGGGTACTTGGTAAATACTCCGAGGAAGACATGAAGGAGCTTCAGCCTGCCATCGACCTGGGCGTAGAGATTATCAAGAGTTTTGTATTGGCGGGCATCAACAATACGATGAACCAGTACAATAAGCTCGGAAAAAAGTAATTATAGTGATTAATTATTAATGATTAGTGATTAATCTCCATAAGCATTAGAAATCATGAAAGAATCAGCAAGAATAGACAAGTGGCTCTGGGCAGCACGTATTTACAAGACACGCAGCATTGCAGCTGATGCCTGCAAGAATGGTCGCGTGACGGTGGGAGGCGTAAACAGAAAGCCATCCTTTATCATCAAGCGTGGCGATGTGGTGAGCGTCAAGAAAGCCCCTATCACCTATTCTTTCGAGGTACTCGACTGCATTGAGCAGCGCGTAGGTGCCAAGATGCTGTTTGGCGTATACAAGAACGTTACTGATCCTAAACAGTACGAACTCCTGGAAATGAGCCGCATCAGCGGATTCGTGGACCGTGCAAGAGGCACCGGACGCCCAACCAAGAAAGAGCGACGTGCACTCGATGCCTTCGTTGATCCTGCCATGTTTGGATTCGAGGACGAGGATTGGGACGAAGAAGATCAATAAGCCGAAAGATGAACTATCATAATAATAACGCCCTGTCAAGGCAAAGCATCATCCGTTTTCAATGCTTAGCCTTAACAGGGCGTTTTTTCTGTTCATACCCAATGATTATGATTACATCAGCATATTAGAACGGATACGAGACAACGTTTCCGGCGTCATCTGCAGATAATTAGCAATATAGGTGAGCGGAGCTCTTAATACCACCTGTGGACTCATCTCGCAAAGGCGCTTATATTTATTGGGCGCAGTTTCAAAGCGCATCAGGTCAGCATGCACCTGCGACTGTATCAAACTCTCTTCCAGTATCTTACGATACAACATCTGAATATTGACATTACGCATGGCAGCCGCCTCCAGCTTCGCCTTTGGCAAGATGTAAACCAATGTAGGTTCTAACGCTTCCACTTGTAGATAAGAAGGTATCTCCTTGAAGAGACTTTCAATACACATGAAGATGGAATGATCCACACCCAGGTGCTCAGTCACCTCCTTGCCATTCTTGATGTAAAACTGTCGCACCAAACCCTTCTCTATATACGAAATACCCGTACATACTTCACCCTCGGACAAGATCTTCTCGCCCTTGCCATACTTTACCGGCACAAGCAGGTCCTCCAGGACATCCAGCTCGTCGTGAGTCATCGTACTGTACTTGCGTGCGAGCTCTCTGGCTATGTCGCGCTTAGGTGTTATTACCTTCATCAAGTCAGCCATAATAAAAAAACCTCCTAAATATTTAGTTAATGTTAATTCTATATTAGTCGAGTTTCAGCACAGCAAGGAAGGCCTTCTGTGGAACCTCCACATTACCTATCTGCTTCATGCGCTTCTTACCCTTCTTCTGCTTCTCCAGCAGCTTACGCTTACGGCTCACATCACCACCATAACACTTGGCAGTAACATCCTTACGTACCTGCTTCACAGTCTCACGTGCCACAATCTTTGCACCGATAGCTGCCTGGATGGCAATATCAAACTGCTGACGTGGAATCAGGTCCTTCAACTTCTCGCACATTCTGCGTCCGAAGCTCACGGCATTGTCACGATGGGTCAAGGTGCTCAGCGCATCCACCGGTTCTCCATTCAGGAGGATATCGAGCTTCACCAGGTCAGAGTGACGGAATGAATCGATATGATAGTCGAACGAAGCATAACCCTTGGAAATACTCTTCAGCTTATCGTAGAAATCGATGACAATCTCGCCCAATGGCAACATGAAGTGCAACTCCACACGATTGCCGCTCACGTACTCCTGGTTAATCAATTCGCCACGCTTATCCAGACAGAGCTTCATGATCGGACCGATATAATCGGCAGCAGTGATGATGGTAGCTCGGATGTATGGTTCCTCGATATGGTCAATCATGGTTGGGTCAGGCAATCCGGAAGGATTGTGGACCTCCTTCTCTCCTCCCTGCTTGTCGTATACCATATAGGATACGTTAGGCACGGTAGTGATGACATCCATGTTGAACTCACGGTCCAGACGTTCCTGCACAATCTCCATGTGGAGCAATCCGAGGAAACCGCAACGGAAACCGAATCCCAATGCCACCGAACTCTCTGGCGAGAAGGTCAGGGAAGCATCGTTGAGCTGCAACTTCTCCAATGAGGCACGCAGATTCTCGTAATCGCTAGGATCGATAGGATAAACGCCGGCGAAGACCATCGGCTTCACTTCCTGGAAACCGGCAATCGCCTTGTCACAAGGACGGGCGATATGAGTAATGGTATCACCCACCTTTACTTCGGTAGCATTCTTGATACCCGAGATGATATAACCTACCTCACCGGTACCCAATTCCTTGCGAGGAATCATGTCCATCTTCAGCACACCAATCTCATCGGCATCATATTCCATGCCGGTATTGAAGAACTTCACCTTATCACCCTTGCGGATTACGCCATTCTCTATCTTGAAGTAGGCGATGATACCACGGAAAGAGTTGAACACAGAGTCGAAAATCAAAGCCTGCAATGGAGCCTTGTCGTCGCCTACAGGAGCAGGAACACGGTTTACTACCGCCTCCAACACCTCTTCAACACCCTCACCGGTCTTACCCGAAGCACGGAGGACATCCTCGTGCTTGCAACCGATCAGGTCCACGATTTCGTCTTCTACCTCCTCCGGCATAGCCGAAGGCATATCTATCTTGTTGATGACCGGAATGATTTCCAGGTCGTGCTCTATAGCCATATAGAGGTTAGAGATGGTCTGAGCCTGCACTCCCTGAGTAGCATCAACCACCAAAAGCGCTCCCTCGCAAGCAGCGATGGAACGGGAAACCTCGTAAGAGAAGTCAACGTGTCCCGGAGTATCAATAAGATTGAGAATGTATGTATCACCATCCTTTGCCTTATATTCCATCTGGATGGCATGGCTCTTGATAGTAATGCCACGCTCTCTCTCCAGGTCCATATCATCAAGCATCTGACCCTCGGTAATCTTAATGGTCTGAGTCTTCTCTAACAATCGGTCTGCCAAGGTACTTTTACCATGGTCTATATGTGCAATAATGCAGAAATTTCTTATTTTATTTATATTCTCCA
>USQD01000207.1 GCA_900556795.1 uncultured Prevotella sp.
AAGCAGAAGACGGCATACGAGATTCCGAAACGTGACTGGAGTTCAGACGTGTGCTCTTCCGATCTAGTTTAGTATAACGCTAATTTTTTACATTATTTATATTAATAGTTGCTTACCTAACTTTCTTTTGCCTCTTTCTTATAAGTATTTCTTCAAGAATCTGCCTGTCAGACTCTCTGGGCAGGCTGCCACTTCTTCTGGGGTTCCTGTCACTACCAGATTGCCACCCTTGTCACCGCCTTCTGGTCCCAGGTCGATGATATAGTCGGCACACTTGATGACGTCGAGGTTGTGCTCGATGACTACCAGTGAATGACCACGCATGATGAGGGCTTCAAAGGCATGAAGCAGTCGCTTGATGTCGTGGAAGTGAAGTCCAGTGGTAGGCTCGTCAAAGATGAAGAGCGTCGGCGACTGTTCTTCCTTGCCGATGAAATAAGCCAGCTTGACACGCTGGTTCTCACCACCGGAGAGGGTGCTGGAGTTCTGGCCCAGTTTGATGTAGCCGAGACCTACTTCCTGCAAAGGTTTCAGTCGGCTCACGATGATGCTGCAGGTTGAGAAGTCATCTTCATTGTGCTGAAGTTTCTCATTGCTGAAGAACTCGATGGCCTCGTTAACAGTCATGTTGAGCACTTCGTTTATGTCCTTTCCACCGTATCTCACCTCCAGGATGTCGTGCTTGAACCGTTTGCCCTTGCAGGCTTCGCAGGTCAGGGTAAGATCTGCCATAAACTGCATTTCGATGGTTACATAGCCTGCTCCCTTACATTCCTCGCATCGTCCTCCCTCGGTATTGAAGGAGAAGTATTGTGCGGTGAAACCCATCTGCTTGGCAAGTGGCTGGTTGGCAAAGAGCGAACGGATGGCATCGTATGCCTTCAGATAGGTGGCAGGATTGCTTCGTGTACTCTTGCCTATAGGATTCTGGTCTACGAACTCTACGTGACTGATGGCATTCAAATCGCCTTCTATTGAGGTATATTCGCCTGGTGCATCGGCTATCAGATCCAGCTTGCGGCGCATGGCTGGGTAGAGGATGCCCTTGATGAGTGAGCTCTTTCCTGAACCTGATACTCCGGTTACTACGGTGAACACGTTGAGCGGAATCTTTACGTCGATGCCCCGCAGGTTGTTCATGCGTGCTCCCTTGATTTCTAACGCCATGTTCCAGGCCCGGTGACTGGCTGGGCGCTCTATCTTCTCCGCATGGGTGAGATATTTGATGGTATAGCTTTCCGGATATTTAGCCAGAAGCTTTTCCTGTTCTTCCTGGTCGGTTACGGAATATTCCGATGCTGGTCCGGCATAGACCATTCTTCCGCCAAGGCGACCTGCATCCGGACCGATATCTATCAGATAGTCGGCAGCTCGCATGATTTCTTCATCGTGCTCTACTACCACAACCGTATTGCCCAGTTCCTGCAGTTCTCTCAATACCTTGATGAGGCGGTCGGTATCACGACTGTGCAGACCGATACTTGGCTCATCGAGGATGTAAACGCTGCCTACGAGCGATGAACCGAGATTAGTGGTCAGGTTGATGCGCTGGCTCTCACCGCCCGAAAGACTGTTGGAGAGACGGTTGAGTGTAAGATAACCTAGTCCTACATCCAGAAGGAATTGCAGACGATGAGTAATCTCGGTGAGCAGTCGCTTGCTGATTTCTCTTTCGTGATCGGTCAATTCCAATTTCTTGAACCATATACTCAGATTGGTTATAGACATATCTACCAGTTCTGTGATACTCTTGCCACCTATTTTTACATAGTTGGCTTCCTTCTTGAGTCGGGTGCCATGACAGTCCGGACAGATGGTCTTTCCGCGAAATCGGCTCAGCATCACACGATATTGTATCTTGTACTGGTTTTCTTTCACCATTCTGAAGAATTCATCGATGCTCACACGGTCGTGCGGATCCCGGTCTTTCTCTGTTGGCAGACCATGCCAGAGCCAGTCTTTCTCCTTCTGAGTCAACTCATAGTAAGGTTTGAAAATAGGGAAGTGGAAAGGTTCTGCACGGCGGATAAACTCTTTCAGCCACATGCCCATTTTCTCTCCACGCCAGCAAACCACGCAACCATCGTAAAGGCTGAGTGAGGTATTGGGAATCACGAGTTTCTCATCGATGCCTATCACGCTTCCGAATCCCTCGCAGGTAGGGCAGGCGCCCAGTGGAGAGTTGAAGGCAAACATGTTGTCTGTCGGTTCTTCAAAGGTGATGCCGTCTGCCTCGAAGCGGGTAGAAAAATCGTAGCTGATATTGCTAGGCAGGAAGACAATTCGGCAGGCACCGTCTCCTTCATAGAAGGCTGTCTCGGCAGAATCGAAGAGACGGCTGATGTCGTCCTTCTCATCACTTACCGACGCACGGTCGATGACGAGATAAATCTCTTTCCCCTGTTGTTCTATGATTTTCTTGAGGTCATCTCCGCTGGCTTCCAGCAGTTGTTTGTCGGCAGATTCCAAAAAATCTTCGATGCGGACAAACTCATTATTTACCATGATGCGAGCATAGCCTTCCTGCATGTACATCTCCAGTTGCTTGCTGAGGTTTCTTCCTTCGATGACATGGATAGGAGCGAGGATGACATACTTGGTACCTTTCGAATATTGACGGGTACAGGCTAATACATCCTCTGTGGTATGGCGCTTCACTTCTTGTCCGCTGATTGGCGAATAGGTCTTGCCGATGCGGGCATAGAGCAGACGGAGATATTCGTAAATCTCAGTATTTGTTCCCACGGTAGAACGGGGATTGCGTGAAATCACCTTCTGCTCGATGGCGATGGCAGGTGGCAATCCCTTGATGAAATCGCATTCCGGTTTACTCATTCTGCCCAGAAACTGGCGGGCATACGAAGACAGCGACTCCACATAGCGTCGCTGACCTTCTGCATATAAGGTATCAAAAGCCAAAGAAGACTTTCCCGACCCGGAGACTCCCGTAATGGCAACAAACTTGCCCTGCGGTATCTTCACGTCGATATTCTTCAGGTTATTGGCTCTCGCCCCTTTAATCTCTATATATTTCTCTTTCCCCATTTTCTTTTTTTTACCTTTTTACCCTTATTCGTGATGATAAGGCTCACCTTTTATAATTGTACATGCGCGATAGAGTGCCTCGGTAAAGATAAGGCGTACCATCTGATGCGAGAAGGTCATCTTGGAAAGCGAGATCTTCTCGTTGGCGCGGTCATATACTGCCTGCGAGAATCCGTAAGGACCACCGATGATAAAGACAAGTCTTCTAGCCGTAGCCTGCTTGCGTTCTATCCACTTGGCAAACTCGATGCTTCGGAATTCCTGTCCATGCTCATCCATCAATATCACGGTATCGGAAGGCTGCAGGAGTTTCAGAATCATTTCTCCTTCCCGTTCCTTCTGCTGCTGTTCGCTGAGGCTCTTGGTATTCTTGAGCTCAGGAATTGTCGTAATGTTGAACGGCATATAGTGGGTAATGCGTTCGGCATAGTCCTTGATGCCCGCAATGAAATGCTTGTTCACGGTCTTTCCGACCAGTATGAGTTCTGTTTTCATTTCTTGTAGTATCCTTTCTTTTCCAGTTTCGGGTTTTTCGGGAACCATCCCTTCTCGCATCTTTCCTTCTGTTCGAACAGCTCACCTATGCTCCAAAGGCACGAAGCTCCTATAACGCCCAGAAGAGCAGATCCGAGTACATTGGCAACTAGAAAGGCTGCCCCTATGCAGATAATACCTGTCACGAGAAACACCCACCAGAATCGGGTGCCGGTATGATATTCTGTCTTGATAACAATAGGATGAAAGATACCTATTATTAAAAAGGTGGAAATGGCGATGATGACGCCCGTATAATATAATTCCATATACTTACTTTTTATTTCATTTCTTTTTCAATGTGCAAAAATACAAAAAAAACTCCAATCTTGCTTGGTTTATCAAATATTTTATATATCTTTGTAGGCAAAAAGAGATATATCGTGCTGTTTTCGGGCACAATACTCTGAAATGACATTTATTAATAACAAAATAAGAATCAAACTATGGCTAATAACGCAGAATTGATCAAGCAGTGTGAAGAAAGAGCAC
>USQD01000208.1 GCA_900556795.1 uncultured Prevotella sp.
ATCGAAAATGTTCATGCAAGAGAAATCTTGGATTCTCGTGGCAATCCTACAGTAGAGGTTGAGGTGTCATTAAAGTCTGGCATCGTTGGTCGCGCATCAGTACCGTCTGGTGCCTCAACAGGTGAGAATGAGGCTTTGGAACTTCGTGATGGCGACAAGAGCCGCTATTGTGGCAAGGGAGTTTTAAAGGCTGTAGAGAATGTGAATAGCGTGATTGCACCGGCTTTGGTCGGTTTCTCAGCCTTGGAGCAGCGTGCTATCGACCATAAGATGTTGGAGTTGGACGGCACCAAGACCAAGTCAAACCTGGGAGCCAATGCTATTCTTGGCGTATCGCTTGCAGTGGCTCATGCTGCTGCGGAGTATCTCCACATCCCGTTGTATCGCTATATCGGCGGTTGCAATACTTACTGCCTTCCCGTTCCTATGATGAACATCATCAATGGCGGTGCTCACTCTGATGCGCCAATCGCCTTCCAGGAGTTTATGATCCGTCCTGTGGGCGCTGCTAATGAGAGAGAGGCCATCCGTATGGGTGCAGAGGTGTTCCATGCCTTGGCCAAGCTCCTGAAGAGTCGCGGTCTTTCTACTGCTGTCGGCGACGAGGGTGGTTTCGCTCCTGCGCTCAATGGTATAGAGGATGCGCTTGAGAGCATCTGTCAGGCAATCAGGGATGCCGGTTATGAGCCGGGAAGGGATGTAAAGATAGCAATGGACTGCGCTGCCAGCGAGTTTGCTGTTCAGGAGAATGGGGAATGGTATTACGATTATCGCCAGCTGAAGGACGGCAAGAAGAAGGATCCCAACGGCAAGAAGCTCACGGCTGCAGAGCAGATAAAGTTCCTGGAAGAACTGATAAGCAAATATCCTATTGATTCTATCGAGGACGGTCTTGACGAGAATGATTGGGACAACTGGGTGAAGCTTACGGCTGCCATCGGCGACCGTTGCCAGCTGGTTGGTGACGACCTCTTTGTTACGAATGTGAAGTTCTTGGAGAAGGGCATCAAAATGGGTGCTGCGAACTCTATCCTTATCAAGGTGAACCAGATTGGCTCGCTTACCGAGACTTTGGATGCGATAGAGATGGCTCACCGCCATGGCTACACAACTGTTACATCGCACCGCTCGGGTGAAACTGAGGATACTACTATCGCTGATATCGCTGTGGCAACAAACTCGGGTCAGATCAAGACTGGTTCGATGAGCCGTACTGACCGTATGGCAAAGTACAACCAGCTTATCCGTATCGAGGAGCAGTTGGGGGATAACGCTGCTTACGGTTACAAGAAACTAAAATAGACGTGATTAATTATTGAATAAATCATAATGGACGTTAATGGGCATGAACAACCGTGACGGTTGACCATGCCCATATTTATCCTGCCGATTAGTCGATATCAATGAGTTGGAAGCGGCGGTTGAAGGTGAGGTCAATTCCGTTTGTCAGTTCCACTTCGTATTCCTTCGTGTTCAGCTCAATCTTTCTCACGGATTGTCCTTTATAATTCTCCTTCAGGTAGTTCTTGATGGGTTGCGGGATGAGCTGGCTGGGCACGATGCCTTGTTTGCAGTCAATCTCGGTAAGGTTGCCTTTCTTGTCGAACTCCAGCTTTGTGCCATTCCGCAGAACGACGTCATAGCTTCTGCTGAGAACGCCGGACTCAATCGTGGCAAGCATGACCTTCTGACCCTTGAAGTGTTTGCTAAGCAGGGTCTGGGCCTTGGCAGGGAGTTCTTTAACGTTGATAGGTTTGTCGTTGTCGGCATTTGCTGCGAAACTGAATGACATCATGCAACAAACGGCAATAATCAAAATTCTCATAATTCTTTTCATAAAGCTACAATTTAAAGTTTATAAATATATGATTGATGTTTTGAAGTAAATTCTACTCGTTCTTGAAGCGGACAGAAATCTTCAAACATCACACATTCAATTAGACGCAAATCGTTCGCGAAGGTTTATTAGAAACATTCTTTTTCTTTCTGTTCTTCCTTTTTGTCCACAATCTGCGTTATGCGCCTGATGCTTCTGTTACGTTGGTTGATGATGAGCGGCACACGTTCTACGACCACCATAGAAGTGTCGAGTCCCAATGCCTTAGGCTCGTCGATGCCTATCTTGCTGATAAGAGCGTAGAAACTCATCAACAAGTTCTGCTGACGGTTGTCTGAACTCTCCGGGTAGTATACGCGGTGGATGATGATGAATCGGAAATCGCCTGTAATACTGTTTTTGCGGAGCGAAGGATAGGTGCTTCTCAAATCTACCTTTCCGTCAGACACAAGGTCTTCCACTACTTGTCTCAAATAGAGGCTCACACGAGGTTCTATGCGAAAACCTATGTGCATCGTCACACTATAGAGAGTGTCTGGCACCAGAGTTTCGCAGCTGTACTCCAACGTGTCGGGAGTGTCTACAAACTCCATATTTATAAGCCAGTAATGATCGGCACGTTTCGGCTGCTTGTTGATGATGGAGTAGAGCAGCTTGTCGTCTACGGCGCCTTCCTTGCTGGCATGGTTTACATAGACAAGATTGGAGGCGTACTTAGGTATGCTCTCGTCGGCTTTGATGTCGGAGATAATCTGATAATAGTCATCCAGCGGTTTGGTGCAGACATAATGGCGTCGTATCTTCATGGCTCTAACCCATACATACATCATCAGGAACAGGATTCCGCCAATGAGCATCGTACACCATCCTCCAGCGAGAAACTTTGACAGGTTGGCTGCCAGAAAGATGGCTTCGATGGTGCAGTATGCGCCCATAAACAGCAGCGTGAAGACTCGTGCCACGCCCTTACTGTGCAGGTAGAAACCGAGCAGCAGGGTGGTCATCAGCATGGTGATAGTGATGGCGAGTCCGTACGCAGCCTCCATGTGTGAGGAGTCGCGAAAGAGAAGAATGATGAGAACCACGCCGATGTACATGGCAAGGTTGATCATCGGGATATAGAGTTGTCCCTTTACATGAGTAGGATGCTTTATACGCATACGCGGCCAGAAGTGCAGGTTCATGGCTTCGCTCAATATAGAGAAGGTGCCGCTGATAAGTGCCTGACTTGCCACGATTGCCGCACCCGTGGCCATGATGATGGCGAAGAACAACATGCTCTGCGGCATTATGGAAAAGAACGGATTCACGGACAAGGCTGTTGGCACATGGTTCAGCACCCAAGCGCCCTGTCCCAGATAGTTGAGAATGAGCATGGTCTTTACAAATGCCCAACTGATGGTGATGTTTTTTCTGCCACAATGTCCCAAGTCGGAGTAGAGAGCCTCGGCACCGGTTGTACAGAGAAACACGGCGCCAAGGATTAAGAACCATTCAGGCGATTGTGTTAGCAGAACAACTGCGTAATAGGGATTGAAAGCCTTCAGTATCATGGGGTAAGACGTGATGCTGACGGCTCCCACCATGCCCAGCAGCAGAAACCATAGCAGCATGAATACTCCAAACGACTTGCCTATGCTCTCTGTGCCAAACCGCTGTACGAAGAAGATGATGGTGATGATGGCAAGTGTGATGGGGATGACAGGCAGATCAGAACTGATGCTTTCGAGTCCTTCGATGGCTGTAGTAACCGTGATGGCAGGTGTGATGATTCCGTCTGCCAGCAAGGTGCTTGCGCCTATGATAGCCAATATGTATATCCACTTGCTCTTGAGTCGGCGCAACAGGGCGTAGAGAGCGAGTATGCCTCCTTCGCCATTGTTGTCAGCACGCAGCGCCACGCATACGTATTTGATGGTGGTCTGTAGGGTGAGTGTCCAGATGATGCAGGATAATGCGCCCAGTATGGTGCTCTCGTTGATGGTCTCGCCCGTATGCAGGATGGCCTTCATCACATAGAGGGGTGATGTTCCGATGTCGCCAAACACGATGCCTAAAGTGACGAGCAATCCCAAGAAGCTTATTCGATGATGGTTGCAGACTACCGATTTTTCTGTGTCTTCTCTCATGTTTTTCTCTTTTTTATTAAACAATGTTATCCTTTGGATTATTAAAATTTGCGTGCAAAGGTATAAAAATAAGAGGTAA
>USQD01000209.1 GCA_900556795.1 uncultured Prevotella sp.
TGAAAACTCGGTCTTATTCCACACCCTGATGTTGAATTTCTATGCAAATATAATAAAAAAAAGTAATATACAATGAAAAAATATATTTATGGACTGTTCTTTGCCCTCGTTTCGGTAATTATGTTTACCGCCTGCTCTGAGGATGAAGGTTCCGACATCGGTTCTGACAGCCAAGCTAAAGCAACTCTTTATCAGTACACAGCCACAGAGCCTAATGATGCTGATATTGATACGCAGATTCGTATCGCTACCAACAGCGCTACACAGAGTGCTTATCTGCTGGTAGAGAAAACTGCTGATTATGAAAGCCGTCTTACTCAACTGGGCGAGGAAGGCTATAAGGACTATGTGGTTGAGAATGGTGAAAAGGTAGAAGGCGCAGAAGGTGCTGCCAATATTGACAAGACCATCAAGAACCTTAGTGGTGACAACACTATAGCCGTGGTAGCTGTAGGTGGTGGAAAGTCTTTGGCTACAGTACAGTTTACTGCCAACACCTGGACTACAGTAGCCGAGGGTACTTACAATTTCAATGGTGCCGGTGCTCAGTTGTTTGGCGCTTCCAAGGCTGCCACCTTGCAGGTAAATGATGCCAATCCGAAACTCTTCCGCTTCAAGAACTTCTGGGGAACAGGTAAGCACATGACCTTTAATCTTACAGACAATAAGGGAACAGACGAAAATGGACTTACCATTACCCAGCTTGTAGTTCCTGAGCAGGCTACTCCATTTACTTATGGTGACTACGGAACAATCTCTTATGCAGATGGTCTCACTCGCCAGTCGGTAAAGTCACCAAGCTTCATGTACGATGACTATTACTGCATGATTTTAATGCAGTGGTATATAAGTGCAGGTAACTTGAATAATATCTCAGGTTACGATACTTTCGAGCCCAACGAGTAAACAAAATGTTTATTATATTCTATAGAGAATGGCGAAGCCACAAGTGCTTCGCCATTCTTGTTTAGAGTCAGTTTTACTCCCAAATAAATTTATATAATATGAGAAAGACTCTTACACTTTTTATTGCTTCTCTGCTCGCTCTTCCAAGTTTCGCTGACGACCGAAGCGAAGAGGAAATGCAGACAATAGCACTGCAAGCACTCTGCTCCTCAAATCTTCAGGCAGGTGGAGCCAAGAAGGCAGCAGCCAATATTGCCGTTGAGAAATATCAGTCATTAGATATGGTCAATGTCTATGGAATCAAGGGCAAAGGGGTGGTGTTCATCAGTAAAGACGACGACATAGAGCCTGTGCTTGGAATTTCTGATGAAGACTTTGATGTAAATAATATGCCTTGTGGCATGAAGTGGTGGCTGAATACTGCCAACAAATCACTTGAAAGGATGAAAGCCAAAGGTATTACTTATCGTGCTAACCCAATGGCAGCAAGTGGACGCCCCACCTATTTTATCAAGACCTACTGGAATCAGGACACACCCTTCAACAATCTTTGTCCGCAGATTAATGGCAGCGCCGCCCCAACGGGTTGTATAGCTACAGCTATGGCACAGATTATGAAGTACTATCAATATCCTGCTACAAGTAAGGGTACAGGCATATATTCCGTAACTACGTATAAAGATAAAAATGACAAAGAGGGCACCACTAAGTGGTATAAGCGAGAACTGGGACATACTTATCAATGGACAGCTATGCAGTCAAGCTATGGAATATTGTCCGACGACGAGAATGATGCCGTAGCCACACTGATGGCTGATGCCGGTGCTGCCAGTCAAATGAATTATCAGACTAATAGCAGTGGTACTATAGAATGGTATGCAGCCAAGGGATTTGCCGAGAACTTCAGATATGATTCTTTGGCTATCAGCTGTCTGCAGCGCGACTTCTATACCGATGCGGAATGGATGGAATTGGTACGCAAAGAAATGGAAGCTAAACAGCCTGTTCTCTACTGCGGTAGCGATGAGATAGATGGAGGCCATGCCTTCTTGCTCGATGGCATACAGGAAGATGGGAAAGTACATGTCAACTGGGGATGGGGAAAGTCTGGAGACGGATGGTTTGATATTGATGTTCTGAGACCTAATATCACTGGGTTTACCGGAGAGGGTTTCAACATTGGTCAAAGTATGGTTTTAGGCTTCAAGAAACAGGAGACTCCGAGCGCTGACGAAGAAAACATTTCGCAATGGGTAACTGACGGATATAGTTTCTATATCAGCGATAACGAGTTGCACGTCAAACTGACTAACGCCTATAATTACAGTCATCGCGTGTTCGAGGGTAGATTAGGCATTGTGCTACAGGGCATGAGTGACAACAGTAGCAAACTCTATACTGATCCTATTTTCGAGACGGATACAGAAACACCTTATGTTGGTATGTTGAGTGGTTTTAATTACGGTGACAAAGATCATCCTGAAGTTGATTTCAATCTGAGTCAGGAGCCTGAATTAAAGAATATTTCTGCAGGAACTTATAAGCTGTTTATTGGTTCTAAGTCGACCAAAGAAAGTTCTTATCAATGCTTACGAGGCGTAGGTGGCACCATCATGTACACACTTGCCGTTGCTGCCGATGGCACGATGACATTAGCACAGGATGGCACTACTGCTATCTCTGCCGTTACTGTAAAGCAGAACGTCTCTGCTCCTTACACCTCTGTATATAATGCCGAAGGCCAGCTGGTATGTAAGATGAAGTCTTCCGAATTCCAAATGAACAATATCCCTGGCAATGGCTTGTTTATCCTGAAGTGTGGAAACAAGACAACAAAGATTGTGAAATAAGCAATCGGACATATATCTCTCATATATATAAAAAGGCGTATCCTTCTTGCCCAACATATCGGGCAAGCGGGACACACCTTTTTCTTTTTATCTCCTTCACTCTCAAACATTTTCCAATAATTCCTTGCATCTTTCAGAAGAAAAGCGTATCTTTGCAGAAGATTAGCAGCGCTCGGCAATTTGTAAGCAAGCTTACATTGCTCTCGCTGGCATAATCTTTGCAGCACGAAAGTTGAATCATTAAAATAAGGAGGCAAATATGACAGAGCTAAGAGATAGATACATACGTTTTGACTGGGCTATCAAGCGTTTGCTTCGCCAGAAGGCGAACTTTGGGGTGCTTGAGGGCTTCCTGACTGTGTTTCTGAATGAACCTATCAAGATTGTTGATATTCTGGAAAGCGAAGGTAATCAGCAGCAGGCTAATGATAAGTTCAACAGGGTTGATATCAAGGCGAAAAACAGCAAGGGAGAAATCATTATCGTCGAGATACAGAACACAAGTGAGCTATATTACCTGGAGCGTGTGCTCTATGGAGTAGCCAAAGCCATCACAGAGCATATCAATCTGGGAAATACCTACAAAGAGGTGAAGAAGGTATATTCCATCAGCATTCTGTACTTTGATCTGGGCAAGGGATCAGACTACATCTATGTGGGACAGAACAATTTCGTGGGCTTGCATACCCAAGACCACCTGATCATCAGTACCAAGGAGAAAGATACGATAGTAAGAAAATCGCCTTCAGAAATATTCCCAACCTATATTCTGGTTCGAGTTAATGAATTCAATAAGGTAGCTAAATCACCATTGGAAGAATGGGTTGAATACCTGAAAAATGGAGTCATCTCTCCAGACACCCAGGCACCAGGTCTGCAGGAAGCTCGTGAGAAACTGAAATACTATTCCATGTCGGATGCAGAACGTTATGCATACGATGAGCACATCAATGCCATCATGATTCAAAATGATGTTCTAGGAAATGCAAGATTGGAAGGTATGGAAGAAGGCAAAGCTGAAGGTCGTGCTGAAGGTCGTGCTGAAGGTCGTGCTGAAGAGAAAAATAACATTGCCCGCAAAATGCTGGCTAATGGATTGAGTATAGAGCAGATTGCTTTAATTACTGGTTTGACAGAGCAGGAAATTAAAGGACTATAAAAAGAATAAGGTGTATCCTTCTTGCCCCATATATCGGGCAAGCGAGGATACACCTTTTTCTTTTTATCTCCCTC
>USQD01000210.1 GCA_900556795.1 uncultured Prevotella sp.
TTTTTTTTTTTTAATGATACGGCGACCACCGAGATCTACACTCTTTCCCTACACGACGCTCTTCCGATCTGTTCCCTTCTTGCGCTTTGATGAAATGAATACGTTGAGTAAGCGCAAGAATCCTGCCTTCGAATTCTGCGAGGCGCAGTATTTTCTGGCTGTAAACCATGAGGCTTGTATTGTGGGTCGTGTTGCTGCCATCATCAATCGCCGTGCCAATGAACAATGGAATAAGAAGCAGGTGAGATTCGGATGGTTTGATTTTGTGGATGATTTAGAAGTATCGCAGGCTTTATTGAATGCTGTTGAGGCTTGGGGACGCACAAAGGGAATGACTGAGTGCGTAGGACCGCTTGGCTTTACGGATATGGACCGTGAAGGATTGCTCATCGAGGGATTCCATCATAAATCTACCATGTATATCAATTATAATTATCCTTATTATAAGAACCACATGGAAGCCATGTCGTTCTATGAGAAGGATAATGACTGGCTGGAATATCGCATCAGGGTGCCTGAGGAAACCCCGGCCAAGTTTGCCAGAACTGCAGAGATGATAAAGAAAAGATACAATCTGCATGTGCATAAGTTTACTTCCCGAGAGTTGGTTAAGGGTGGTATGGGCCGAGAGGTGTTTCATATCGTAAACGAAACCTATAAAGACCTTTATGATTTTCAGCAACTCACGGACAGGCAGATAGATAAGTATGTAAATGATTATATCAAGAAGGCTGATTTGAATCTGGTTACGGGTGTTGTTGATGGTAATGAAGGCAATAGATTAATAGGTTTTGGCGTATCTTTCCCTTCTTTTACCGATGCTTTGCAGAAGATAGGGAATGGTAAACTGTTGCCTTGGGGATGGTTGAAAATTCTGAAAGTACTGAAGTTTCATGCCACAGATACGGTAGATTTACTCCTGATAGGTGTATTGCCTGAGTATCGTGCCAAGGGAGCCAATGCCTTGATCTTTGCCGATCTTATCGAGCAATATCACCGTTATGGATTTAAATGGGCTGAGGCTATGCCACAGATGGAAAGCAACAAAGGTGTACAGAGCCAATGGCAATATCTGGAAAGCGAACAGCATCGTCGTCGCAGATGTTACCGTAAGGTGATGGTTAGATAAGATAAAACTGTATTGAAAATACGATTTTAAGGTAAAAAAGCGCCTGGCTTAGATAATTGATTCTGAGTCAGGCGCTTTGTTTTATTTCCTAATACCGTATGTTCTTTCTTTCTCCCAGAAAGCCCTTCAAGCCTCCCAGTTCCATCAGAATTACACCAATAAGGGTGGTGAGGATGCCCAAGATGACATCGATGATGTAATGATGGCCGGAATAAACGGCTGTCCACCAGATTCCTAAGCAGATGAAAGCGAATAGGGCTATCGTGTACCAACGCTTATGGCTCATTACGGCATAGATGGTAGTGAGGAACATGTAGGCTGCGTGCAAACTGGGAACGGCAGCAAATACATTGGCATTCTTGCCGTACAGTCCATGAAAGATGGAAAGTCCCGTCATTTCATCAAATCTTCCTAAACCTGCCACATTACCCGGGGTGTGGAGAACCGGTTCGAAACCGTAGTTCATCGCATACCAAGGTGGAGCTGCAGGGTAGATATAATAGCCGATAAAGCCAATGATGTTGACCAGAAGAAAAGCCCATGAGAATCGTCTGAACCAGGAATACTGCTTCTTGATGTAGAGATAAATGGCGAAGGCGATAGGTACCGGTACCCAGCACAGGTAGAAGATACCAGCCATGAAATCGGCTACTCCGCAGTTGTGAACCTTGAAGTATTCACCCGGTATCATGAGGCTAGTATGGTCGGCTACAGCCTGCAGTTCGGCAGCTGTAGTGGCTGCTATTCCAAAGAGATATTTCTCTGCTTCATACAGATGAACTACGTCGATGGAGTTTACCTTATAGTTCGGGTAAAGGCGCATCGAATCGTAGATGATTCCGAAGAGGAACCAAGGCAGGAAGTAGATGGCAAAGTTGCGGGTCTTCTTCCAAGCCATCAGCACGACCAATAGAATGATTAAATATATGCTAAACACTTTCTCTTATTTTTTTTTTCATTACTCGATAGCAATGTGCGATGCGCCAGAATGCTGTGATGTTGGCAAAAATGGCGATGAGAATCATGCCGCTCGCCAACCACCATAAATCTCCGGTAATGCCAGTAACGATTGCAGATACGGCAGTAACTACTACTCGCTCCGGGCGTTGCATGAATCCAACCTTGCACTCGATGTCAAGACCCTCTGCACGGGCACGAACGTAGCTTACCATCACGGAACCCGTCATGGCAGCAAAGGTCATTACGCCCATCCAGAACCATTCGCCCTTGTCGGTAAGGAGGAAGACCAGGCAGATGCCGAAGAGACTGACCAGCTCGCTGTAACGGTCGAGCGTAGAATCCCAAAGTGCACCAAAGAGGCTGCTCTTGCCGCTCATACGGGCCAGTCTTCCATCCATCATATCGAAGAGACCAGAGGCAAGAATGATAAATCCACCCCATCCGATGAGTGTCATACAGTCGGCATAAGTATAGTCGCTGGTGCCGACAGTCATCAGGGTAGGGTCGCTGTTGATACCGCCCATACCCAGAATCCACGCTGCGTCAATAAAGAAGCAGGTGGCAAGAATATTGCCGATAAAACCTATCAGCGTCACGATGTTTGGCGTGATTCCAATCTTTATCATCGCCTTGATGAGCGGATTGATCATCACGTAGATTACTTTTTGTAAGAAATCTCTGTAATTCATTTGTTTATTGTCATTTGTAATTTCCTAATTATCTTTTCTTTATTGGATATCTTCAGAATTCCTTTCTTCTGAAAAATCTTCTTCGTTTTTTTTCTTAAAAACGAATTTTCTTTGTCCGGGATAATTCACCAGCACAGCTACAAGGAACGAAACCACACATTTTGGAATCATGTAGTGGATATTGATGTGCTCATGCAGGTTGATGGCTTCAGTCAAGGCAATGGTGCCCCCTGAATTGAGTGTCCAGCTCAAAGCCCAAATGATGAAATATCGCCATGCCACGCTCTTCTTCTTGCGCTTGGAGTCGCCGAATACGTAGCGGTAGTTGAGGGTGCAGTTGGTGATTCCTCCACTCATGACGCCCAGGGCATTGGCTAGTCCGTAGTATATTCCGATGATGTCGGAGAGGAAGAAAGCCAGTCCGAAGTCTACTATCGAGGCTATTGATGCTGTCAGCTCTGCCTTTCCGAAGGTTACCAGTTCCTGCTTTATCTTACCCATAAAAATATGATTTTGGCAATCAGCATGACGACGGCTGCATAGAATCCGCCCAGCAGGTCGTCTGCCATGACATAGAAGGCTCCCTCTTTGCGGTCTAGCCACTTGATGCCAAGCGGCTTCACCATGTCGAAGAAGCGGAAGAGAGCCAAGGCAACCAAAGCCCACCACCAGGCATCCTTGGGTGCTCCTGTGGCAGTAAATGGCGTAATTAGGGACAGCGGAATCCATACGCCAGCCATCTCGTCGATTACTACTCGGCTTGGGTCTTCTCCCCAGTAAGGCTGTAGTCGGGCTGTAGCCCAGGTTCCTAACAGGGTAGAGAGGATGACCAGGAAAAAGGTGATGCTTTGCAGCGTTTCACCGTTGAAGCCTCCGAGGTAAGCCATCAATGCCCAAATAAGGGTGGCCAAGACTGAGCCAGCCGTGCCTGGTCCCCAGGGCCAGAAGCCGCTGCCAAAGCCTGTTCCTATGATGACGGGCAGCAGAGGAGGGCGCTCGTTGGTTAGATTTCCTTTATTGTTCATTTTTGCCTAAATTCTATTCGTTTTGCTTGATTGTTTGTAATTCGGTTGCAAAATTACGCTAAAAAACTAAAATATCCAAATAGTTTTCGATTATTTTCAGAATAATATGTATATCTTTGCACCCGAATTCGGAAAAAAGCCAAAAATGAAGCCCAAAAAGGCTTGAATATGGCTTAGATCGGA
>USQD01000211.1 GCA_900556795.1 uncultured Prevotella sp.
TTAAATACTATTTTGAGGGAAAAAAGGAGTTGTTCAAGGGGCTTGCCATCGACAAGCTGGAGAAGGAATGGAAGCAATATCCTGTGTTTCATCTCGACTTCAATGGTAATAATTTCACTAATCCTGGCGAGTTGGAGCTAGCACTGAAGTATTTTGTGGAAAGACAAGAAGCAATTTATGGAAAGGATGAGTATTGTGTAACTTTGGGGGGTAGATTTGCAAGTGTATTGAAAAAGGCTCATCGGAAGACTGGTCTCCGTGCAGTTGTGCTTATAGATGAATACGACAAGCCTTTGCTAGATGTGCTTGATACGAATATTAAGACAATGGTCGATGGTCAAGAGCGATTGCTCGAGGACTGGAATCGTGAGGTCTTGAAAGGTTTCTATAGTGTCTTCAAAGCTGCCGATGCTAATCTGCAGTTTGTCTTGCTCACGGGTGTCACCAAGTTCTCACAAGTGAGCGTGTTTAGTGGTTTCAATCAGCCTAACGACATCAGTATGGACGAGCATTATGAGGCACTTTGTGGAATTACGGAAGATGAATTGTATTCTACCTTTGATGAACAAATCAAGGCGATGGCCGTGAGATACAAGACGACGGAGGAAGGGATGAAATACAAACTGAAGAGGAAGTTTGATGGTTACCACTTCAGCCCCAATATGCTCGATATCTATAATCCGTTTAGTATCTTGAATTCTTTGAGCAAGAAGAGACTAAGTGACTTTTGGTTCCGCACAGGTTCGCCAACTTATCTGGTTCGACTATTGTCTCATTTTGATGAGAACATCAACGAGATGGTGAACAGGTTTTATCCAACGAGTAGTTTTATCGACTACAAGGCAGATGTGAAAGCACCGTTGCCAATGATTTATCAGAGCGGTTATCTCACCATTAAAGATTGGAATATGGATACCGATTCCTATCTTCTGGATTTTCCGAATGATGAAGTGCGAAGCGGATTCCTGACGCTGGTAGCTTCCAGCTATCTGAAGCCATCGAAGTCAACGGATGCCTGGGTCATTCAGGTAGTAGATGTGATGTCGAAGGGCGATTGCCATCAGTTGGAGAATCTGATGACATCCTTTTTTGCCAGTATTCCTTATAGTCAGCGTCGCAAGGATGATGAGCGAGAGAAGGAGCGTTATTTTCAATACACCTTCTATCTCGTATTGAGAATGATCAGCTGTTTCACGGTCTTCATCGAAAAACAGCAAAGCGAAGGTAGGGTAGATTGTGTGGTTGAAACCCAGAACTATATCTACATCTTCGAATTCAAACGTGATGGTTCGGCTGAAGAAGCCCTGAAGCAGATAGAGGATATGGGTTATGCCAGGGAATATGCTGCAGATAGCAGAAAGATTTATCAGATAGGCTGCAACTTCTCATCGAAGACGGGAACCATTGATGGGTGGAAAATGAAGTAGGTAATCGCAAACGAATACTGCCTTTGTGTAAGCATGTGTATGCTTTTTATCCGCACTAGCACAAAGGCTCATGTGTTAAGTATAAACTATTTGGACTCATAAAATGAAACAGAATGATATAATTTCAATTATTCAAGATAATAATATTTCCGAATATTATTCCTTGATGGATTTTGGTATTGAAGGCTATGCTTTTCCATATCAAGAAGCACTTAAAATAGTGCAGACATGTAAACTTTTAGCGATTCCAATCTTGGGTGGTGATGTATATAGTATGAATAATTCTACTATAGAGAACTCTTGTGATAATTGGTATTATAATAGAACTCCAGATGAGTCATATTACGATTACGTGCAAAATAGTTGTAATAAATCCGAATCTTATATCAGGACTTATAAAAATCATTTTTGTGATAGGTCTTTATTTTCTTTTGTCCTAAAGAATGAAAACTAAAGCTGGAACAGAAAATATGAATAAAAAATGCTTTATTTTAATAGCAGCATTTATTATGCTGTCTTGCATGGCATCTTCGCCTCAGCATAGTCTTCAGTCCCGATTGTTTGGGACTTGGGCAGCAAGTGATGATAAGGTTGCTGTATTCCAAATCGACAAGGATAGTTTGTATTATATTGATGAAGATCCTATTGTGGCGATATCTTATAAGTTTGCAGGTGATAGTATGTCCCTAGACTATTGGGGGAACACTATCGTACAACACATCTCATTTCGCAAGGATACGCTCGTTATGAAAAATCAGTGGGGCGACGTTAGTTGTTTTGTACCTGTTAAATAATTTATAACAGATTCGTGTTAGGAAGTTTTTTTGCTTTCGTAGGATTATTCTAGTCAACTATGTCAAGTCTCTTTCTTTGCAAAGTTTGCAGCAAACCTTGCAAACTTTGCAGAGACTAAGAGTTGGTACGGAGAGGGTACGGAGTTGGTACGGAGCGGGTCTAGCTATGATGTTTTGTGGGGAGGTTTGCAAAAACTAAAGTAGCGTTGTACAACTGTAACCTTATAGTAGTACAACTATAGGTCTTATCTTTTCAAATCCCTATCCACCATGGTACAGACACAGGAATCAGACCACACATTTTCTGCCGTTTCTATCATGTCGATGATGGTATAGATTGGCAGGATGATTCCCATAATACCGATTGGAGCATTGACACCGGACATCAGAGACAGGGTCAGAAAATAACATCCCATCGGCACACCTGCATTACCCACTGCTGAGATAACAGAAATGAAGAGCCAGAGAATCATCGTCGACCAAGGTAAAGGCATTCCTCCATTCTGCATCAGGAATAAGGAGGTTACGAGGATAAACGCTGCGCAACCATTCATGTTGATGGTAGTACAGATAGGCAATACGAAGCGAGAAACTTTATTGGAAACTCCCAATCTGTCTTCTGCTGTCTGCATCGTCACTGGCAACGTTGCAGCAGAACTCTTTGTAAACAGAGCCATTAATACTGCCGGCATCATCTTACCCAAAGTGCGCACTGGATTCAAGCCTCTTGCCAAGAGGAAAAGCGGAAGGATAATGAAGAATTGGATGACATTACCCCCCAGGATTACAGCTACGTATTTGCCGAGCGATGCCATCACAATACCGGCAGAGAACTGGGCAGAAAGTTGTGCTGCAAAGGCAATGATACCCAGGGGCAGAGCCCAGATTAATCCATGAATCAGCATGAAGAGTAAATCCTGCAGACCAAACAAGCCTTTAATTACGACATCTTTCTTGTCGCTACATGGCATCTTGGCTAAAGCAATACCTGCAGCTGCAGCCAAAATCAATATAGAGAGTACATTTCCTTCTGCAAACGGCTTGATGATATTGTTGGGTATTACCCCAAGAATATGATCATAATAGCTGGTTTCTCCCAGTTTTTGGGGAACATCTGCCATACCGCTCTGTACCAGGGCTGTAGGCAGATTGCCTGGAGCAACGATGTTGTAGAGTATCAGTCCCACAGCTGCTGCAGCTATTGTTGTGAGTAGGGTGTAGGTGATGGCATGGCGGAATATCTTACCGGTATCTGCCTGGTTGCCCAAGGACGCCAGGGTTGTGATGACAGCCAAGGCTATGGTTGGTACTGCCAGAAGCTGGAATAAGCGGGTATAGACCGTGGCTATGAAGTTCATCAGGCCATCCAGCCAGCTGATGCCGAACATACCCAAGACGGCGCCTACTATCAAAGCGTCAATCCATAGTACCAGCTGCCGGGTTTGCTTATTCTTCACTCCTTTTTGCTTACTGCAGCCAGCATTGCTGTCCGGCTGACTATTTCCCATATCATTCCTTGTTTCTACCATAATTTTAAACTATTATTTTTTAAAGGCAAAGGTATTATTTTTTATCCTTGTCAGCAATCCCACAAATATGGTATTTTGCAATCTCGTTATTTTTTCGGGCTATTCCTTTGCTTGTATCATTATTTTTTGT
>USQD01000212.1 GCA_900556795.1 uncultured Prevotella sp.
AGAAAGTTCCGCTTGTCATAGAATGAATGACGTATGAAGAAGCTACTCCTTCATGAGTCGGCTTGAGGAATTTTTTATATTCATCACCAACACAAGCACAGATAGAAGCAGATATCATATCTACTCCACAGGCATATTGCACAGTGTCAGGAATCAAATTGCCTCCATTTCTTGGGCCTACCTCCAAAATATGAACTCTGTCGTCTTCCCCGATGATATATTCAAAGTTAAAACCACCAAAAAGCATTCCCAGTTTGTCAAATATCAGCTGTATTTGCGACTGAGCATCTTTACGATATTTCTCTTCCTGAATAGATGGATAACTCAAGCCAATAGGAGCATAGGGATTACGTTCCATATTATGATGCTGATCCATCACCCCAAAGAAGGCAATTTTACCATCAGAGATAAAACCATCGCCATCAATTTGGAAGCCTCTTCTCTGAATAAAGTTCTCTATAATGCATGTATTAGTCTGAGAGTAACGTGTTGCATCCTCAACATCCTCAAATGCCTTATTGAACTCTTCATCACATGAAACTTTCGTTACTCCTTTACTACCCCACAGCATCTACAGGCTTTATCATCACAGGAAAGCCAATTTGATGCATATAGCCAAATGCCTGGTCTTTATCCTTTCTAGTAAATGACTGAGAATTAGGTGAAGGTAATCCTATTTTTCTGAGAAAAGAACAAAACAGGTGTTTCTTAGTCAATATCTCAACACTTTGTGATAGATTTGTTGGCAGATTCAGCTTCTCACAGACAATAGCGGCAGGAAGTGCCGCAACGTCTGAAGCATACGAGAGTAAGCCATCAGCTTTGCTGCATACTACAACTTTCATTATCTCATCGGCACTGGTAGTATCTATCTGATGAAACTCATCACAATAATCACGACCCATGCAATCGGCAAAAGAGTTAGCGCATATCACATAATAGCCTAATTCTTTCGCCCTGCGTATAGCAGACAACTGGAGAAAATTTCCTCCTAATATTAATCCCCTTTTCATAAAGCACTCCTCCATTAAGCAGCCATTGCAACAATGACCTCTGAGGTATAAGAGTGCCTATCTAAAGTTCTCTTAATTAAGGCCCCTCACGTTAAATTATTTAATATATCAACTTTCACTAACTTACGTACTATATTCCTTGCCTCTTCCATGCTCTCTATCGTCTGCTCTCTCCCTTCTGTCTGGAAGATGGCATAGCCATAGCGGTTGAGACTGCTGGTAATCCTGTTCACCTCGTCGCCGACGTGCTTGTCGAACTCCCATGCTTTGCAGCCTGGAATCTGGCCAAGACGGTCGATGTCGCCGATACTCTCTATCCTGCCCTCGGGGAGTTCGAAGAACACCACGCCGGAACTCTTCTGGAACTTCGGCAGGAACTCTTCATCGGCTATGGCCTCTCCCACACTCATACGAGCAAGGAGTCGCTCCATGTTGATGCCGGTGGAAAGGGGCACAAGGGTGGAGGTGATGAAGTCGCCGCCAAGACGAGGACTGGTCTCAATGACCACGATGCCACGGCTGCTGACCTTGAGCTCGGTGTGGGAACCACAGCCGTCGAAGTTCAAGCACCGGGCAATCTTGCCGATGATGGTGCGTATCTCGCTGCGCTGCTCCTCGGTGAAGTCGGCAGGCTGGATATGGCCAAGCTCCACATTGTAAGGGAACGTGGTGGTCTGCTTCTGGGTGAACTGCAGCACATGAGTCTCGTCATGGTAGTGAAGGCTCTCGATGCTGTACTCAGGACCATCGATGAACTCCTCTACAAGGACATTGCCCTTTTTGGTGTACTGCATGGCCTCGGTCATGGCCTCACACACTTGAGCTTCGTTCTCGCAATAGATAACGCCACGGCTGCCTGAGTTGTCGCGAGGCTTGACTATCACGGGATAATTCCAGCCCTCACTCTCGAACTCCTCAATGCAACCCACAAGCCTGCCCTTGGCATGGGGCACTCCACCCAGCTCAAACCGCTGCTTCATCAGGAGCTTGTCGGTACTCCACTTGGCGGTGTCAACGCTGTAGAAAGGCAGCAGCAACGCCTCGGCCACACGTGCCATCATGACTAGTGGCTTGTCGGTAGCTGCGCACACGACTCCGCTGACAGCATATTTCTTTGCCACGGCGAGTGAGCCCTCAAAGTCATCTCCAGCGACAACCTCGAAGGCATCCACCTCATCTCGCAACAAAGCGTCATCAGTGATATCCATCCCGACAACATACAGACCAAGACTCTTGCACTGCTCAATGAGCGATTTCTGCAAGAATCCCAATCCAAAGACTAAAATACTCTTCTTCATCTTACCTTTTCTCTACAGATTTAGACAGATTCAACAGATTTGTTTTCATCCGGGTGTTCTGTAGCATTTTTCTCTACAGGCTGAACAGATTTATCAGATTTCTTTGTTCAAGAGATCAAAGTTTACGAAGCGTTCTTTTTGAATTGACGAGCAACGGAAGTTTACCAATAATCCAACTAACTTCTTTGCAGCATACATATAATTGATACACTGCTCTTTGTTGTCATCGTCCATTTCTGAAACAGCTTTTATAAGAATTGAAATCTGTTTAATCTGTTAAATCTGTAGCGTTACTTTATTGTGTCCAACGCATCCGCGTATGTCTTGCAGATGAACTCCACCTGCTCCATGGTGAGGGCGGCATACATCGGAAGAGTAATCTCGTGGTCGCTGACGTACTCGGTCTGCGGAAGCTGTGCGCCCCACTCCTTATACACCGAGAAGCGGTGGATGGTGGGATAGTGGATACTGGTCTGGATGCCTTGCTCGTGCAGGTAGTCGCGGATGGCATCGCGCTGCTCACGGGTTCTGTTCAGGAGCACCGTGGGGAAGATATAGTTGCTGGTGAACTCGTTGCAGTCGGCGAAGGGAACCACCATGTCCTTCACCTTGGAAAGGAGCTCCACATAACGCTGGCGCACTTTGGCACGTACCTCCAGGTCACCGGGGAGCTTCTTGAGCTGCTCAATGGCAATGCTGGCACGGATGTCGTCCAGACGAAAGTTGTAGCCCAGCGCCACGATGTCGTAGGCTGTGGCATGACCGCTGGCACGCTGATAGCTCATGGTGGTCATGCCATGTGAACGGAGCAGACGAGCCTTCTTGGCCATCTCCTCGTTGTTACTGATGAACATGCCGCCCTCGCCGGTGGAGATGTTCTTGTTGCTGAAGAACGAGAAAGCTGCGCAGTCACCTATGGTGCCGAGCTTCTTGCCCTTATACTCGCTCAGAGGCCCATGGCAGGCATCCTCAATCACCTTGAGGTTATGCTCCTTCGCGATGGCCATGATTTCGTCCATACGCGCAGGGAATCCAGCCATGTGAACCACCACGATAGCCTTGGTCTTGGGAGTAATCTTACGACGGATGTCCTCCGGGTCGATATTTATATGCTCCGGGCCAACGATGTCGGCAAACACAGGAGTGCCGCCGGCATAACGCACGCAGTTGGCACTTGCCGCAAAGGTAAGGCTCGGCACAATGACCTCGTCGCCGGGGCCAATGCCGCACACCAGACAGCACAGGTGCAGCGCATCCGTGCAGTTGCTCATGCTCACCGCATAGTTAACGTGGAACATGTCCACGAACATCTTCTCCAACTGTTCATTCTTTGGCCCCGTGCTGATCCAGCCGGATTTGATGGTATCATACGCAGCCTGAGCCTCACGCTCATCGAAATTGAGATTAAATAATGGAATTTGATATGCCATTTTCTTATAAATTTAATAATTGTTTGCTCTTGCGCCACTAATAACGCGAATAACTCGAATGGCTCTAATCGCCACAGATAACCCAGATATT
>USQD01000213.1 GCA_900556795.1 uncultured Prevotella sp.
TCCCTCACCTATCGTTTCGGCGGCTACAAGGCCAAGCAGCATGAAGAAGTAGATACTTCCAGATTCGGGAAATAAAAGAAGAAAAGCTCACCAAGACCCTCAAAGTCCTGGCGAGCTTTTCTCTTTTTATATCAGCATTTTATTTCACTTTCACTTCTATTACATTCTTCGCAGCCTCAGCACTCGAACCACCTACGAAGATCTGATATTTGCCGGGAACCACACGCATGGTATTGGTCTGGGAATCCCAACCCTCGAAACTCTGGCGAGGCAGACTGATGGTTACCTGCTGCTTCTCGCCCGCTTTCAAAGTAATGCGCTTGAAGGCTTTCAGGGTCTTGATAGGACCCTCAGCATCATCCATTCTACGGATGTAAACCTGCGCCACTTCCGTTCCTTCCCTATTACCTTTATTAGATAAAGAGAAACTCAAGGAATAAGCCGAAGAATTCTTCACTTTTCGTTCTTCATTCTTCACTTTCTTCAATGCCGGCTTTCCATATTCATACGATGTATAACTCAATCCATGACCGAATGGGAAGAGAGCCTCACCCTTGAAGTAACGGTAGGTACGATTCTTCATCGTATAATCAAGGAAATCTGGGAGATCGGAAGTACTCTTATAGAAGGTAACAGGAAGCTTACCCGATGGATTCACCTCGCCGAAGAGAACCTTTGCCACGGCTTCGCCACCCCGTTCGCCCGGATACCAAGCCTGAAGGATAGACTCCGCATTTTCGGTTTCAGGAACCATGGCAATGGCACTGCCCGAACAGTTGACGAACACTACTCGCTTGCCTGCCCGGTGCAGCATCTCCATCACCTTGCGCTGAGCCTGAGGCAATTCGATATCAGTTCTGTCGCCACCCTTGAAACCCGGCTCGGAAACCTTCATTTCCTCACCTTCAAGACTAGGAGAAATTCCGCCTACGAATACAACCACGTCTGCATCGCCAACCTCAGCCAGAAGCTGAGACTCGGTTGGCGTAGAGTTCTTCACGATGTCAAACTGCATCACCGCCATATCGGTCTTCTGGAAATAATCCACCTGTATCTTCATCGGCTTTCCCGCCTTCACGGAAATTGGCTTGTTGAGCATCTGTACACGGGCACGTCCCTTCCATACATCCGCCACCGTATCGCCATCAATGATGAGTCGGTAACCATCATCGCATCCCATTCTGACGTTCAAGGTTTCATCCTCTTCCGGAGCAAACACGCCCTCGTATCGGGCAGAGAAATCCGTAAGATTCACTCCCGGTGCAAAGACGGTATTTCCGCCATTGCTCTGATTGATTGGCGAAGTCATCACGGCAGTAGCCACAGGCTCGCCCTTCATCTCGGCATTGTTCCAATAAGTAGCCTTCATACCCTTGCTGCCATCGGCAGAAGTCAGGAGATTGAACCGGCTTTCTGAAACTTCATTTCTTGTCAACGTGCAGGCAGGAATATACTTGGCGTCCTTTACATATTTTCTGATGCCCAGCAGGATGGTGGTAGTAGAAGTAGGATAACCCGAATAGTTGCCCCACTGCATGATGGAATCGTTGGCGTTCGGCCCCATCACTACCATCTTCATTCCTGATGATTTCAGCGGCAGGAGATTGTTCCGGTTCTGAAGAAGCACGATTCCCTCTTCTGCCATCTTCTCTGCCAAATCCTTATGCTCCTTGCTGGCGATGACGGAAGATGGAATCTGAGTCCAAGGCACGTTCTCGTCCTGATCGAAATCACCCAGGCGGAAACGGGCTATCAGCAGGCGCTTCAAGCTCTCGTTCACCTTTTCCTCGCTGATCATTCCTGTCTTCACCGCCTCAGGAAGCGAACGGTAAACGCTTCCGCATTCCACGTCGGTTCCGGCACCAATTGCCTGCGCCGTAGCCTCAACCGGAGTCTTCGCCGTACCATGTCGGCCAGGCACATAAAAGTCGTTGATGGCTCCACAATCGGAAGTAATCAATCCCTTGAATCCCCATTCGTCACGAAGAATCTGACGCTCATATCGGGCATTGCTGCAGCATGGCGCTCCGTCAATCCGCTGATAGGCGCACATCACCTCAGCCACATTTCCATCCTGCACCAACGATTTGAAGGCAGGCAGATAAGTCTCCCACAAATCCCGCTCAGGCAAATCCTCTACATTGAAACTGTGCCTATTCCACTCCGGACCGCTATGCACGGCAAAATGCTTGGCACAGGCCAGGAGCTTGACGTATTGGGGAACCTGGGAGGAAGCCGTAGCCAGAACTCCCGGAGCCGACATCGGTTTGCCGTCGAAGGTCTGTCCCTGCAAACCATTCACCACGGCAAGTCCCATCCTCGTAGTAAGATAAGGGTCCTCGCCGTAGGTTTCCTGTCCACGTCCCCATCGTGGGTCACGGAAGATATTGATGTTCGGAGTCCAGAAGCTCAGACTCTGGTAGCGCTTGATATTGCCGCTCTTCTTCGCCTCCTGCGCCTTGGCTCTTGCCTCATCGCTCACGGCAGTAAACACCTTATATAATAAGTCATCGTCCCACGAAGCCGCCATGTGCATCGTGATAGGAAAAACGGTAACAAATCCGTTTCTTCCCACTCCATGCAGCGCCTCGTTCCACCACTGGAACTGCGGAATGCCCAATCGGGCGATAGCCGGAGACGTATCCATCATCAACTTCGTCTTCTCTTCCAGGGTAAGACGGGAAAGCAAATCGTTGGCTCTAGCCTCAGCAGAAAGGTTTGGATTCTGATAAGGAAGGAGCTGCTGGGCGCTGGCAGAAAGCGAAATCACCATCAGCATCGCCATAGATAGTAGTTGTTTCTTCATCATTTTCTTATGTTATTATGCTTTGTCCTAAAGATTGTTTTATAATTGGTGACAAAGTTACATCTTTTATTCGAAACAACCGCACAATTTGGCAGAAAAGTTTAAAATAATTATACTTTGCTGCCAATATTGCCATTCATTTTCCGCTGGCACACAAGTTGCTCAGTAAGAGAGTGAAAGCTGAAGCCAAAAGACGAAGGAGTTCGAAAGAACAACGGAGTTTCGAGGCGAAGGCAATCAAAAAGAACAGATAAATAAATAACAAGCAGAAATCCCGACGGGGCCGCAAGGAACCGAGAGGATGAGTAAAATAAAATTGGAGGTTTTAATTATGTTGTTAGCACGTAGAAATAATAATTCAGATTGGTTGAGTAACTTCTTTGATGACGCATTCTTCAACACCGACATGATGCCACGTATGAATGCTACCGCTCCTGCCATTAACGTAAAGGAGACCGAGAAAGCTTACCAGATGGAGATTGCAGCCCCAGGACTGAAGAAGGAATGGGTTCGCATCAACATCGATAACGATGGCAATCTGAATGTGGCTATCGAGAACAAGATGGAACACAAGGATGAAGATAAGCACGAGCACTATCTGCGCCGCGAGTTCTCTTACAGCAACTATCAGCAGAGCTACACACTCCCTGAGGACGCTGACCGTGAGAAGATTTCAGCAAAGGTAGCTGATGGTGTTCTTGAGGTTGAGATTCCAAAGCTTGCTCCTAAGGAGGAGGCTAAGGCTACCAAGAATATCGAAGTCAAATAATCATCTCCCATAAATGATCGAGGCAGATTCCAAGGCAATTTGGAATCTGCCTTTTTTTGTGTTCTTACCTGAATCATCACATTTTTCATCTACCTTATTATAGTGATTTTCATCTATCCATCGGGATATTTCTTCCATAAATCTTGTGGGGGTCATAATTAATATGTAATTTTGCAGGCAGAAAAGCAGATATGAAAGCTTCTGCTTAT
>USQD01000214.1 GCA_900556795.1 uncultured Prevotella sp.
GAGAAATCATGAAGAGAAAGTGTTTCGTATTTCTGTTTTTGACTATTTGTCTTATTGGGTTTGCCCAAAATAAGAAGATAGATACGGCTAATATGCTGTGTAGCTATGTATATGAATATCTTACGGATACGCTGTCTGGAGAACAACAGCGTAAGGAAGACTTGCTCTATCTGCAAATCGGAGCGGAGTGTTCTAAATGCTATAGCTATTATACCTATCAGTGTGATTCTCTGATGGCTTCTCCTAATGGCGATAAACTATGGGATAGCTTCTTGACGGAAGCGATAGGGAAGGGACTGAAAGGGAAGCAATTGCACAATGCCATACCCCATCGCAGAATGACTGCTACCATTTATAAGAATTATCCGCAAGGGGAAATGACCATTACAGATTTCCTGTTGGGGCAATATTATCTTTATGGAGATTCCCTGAATGCGCAGGAATGGAATATGGAAAATGACAGCACGAAGATGGTGCTCGGTCATGAATGCCAAAAGGCTACCTGCTGCTTCCGGGGAAGACAATGGACAGCCTGGTTTGCCTTGGATGTTCCTGTAAGTGACGGTCCCTGGAAGTTCTGCGGACTCCCTGGCTTGATTATGGAAGTATATGATAGAGGAAAGCAATACTACTTTTGTATTAATGGAATGCAGCAGGTTAGTGCAACACCTATTACTTTTGGGGTACTGGACAAGGAATTCAAGCGCTTTCAGAAAACGACAAGAAAGGATTTCCTGCAATCAAAATATAAGTATCTGAAAAATTGGAACAGTATCAATGAGGCTTCAACGGGAATATCTCTGGGTGGTTCGGATGAGGCTCTGAAATATGATCTGATAGAAAAAGAATAAGTATCAACGTAAAGAGAGAACGGAATGGGTTCTCAAGAAGATAATTTATGAAGCAACTGTTTTTATATCTGTGGTTTATCTGTATGAGCACTTTGACCTATGCCCAGCAAGTCACCTTGTCGGGTAAGGTGGAAGATGCCTATACGGGCAACGGGTTGCAGGGAGTGATGGTTACCATCCGACCTGCTGCCGGCAATAGAATCCTGAAGTTTACCAAGACGCAGGCAGATGGAAGTTTCCTGCTGTCGCTCAATGCTATTCCGGATGGTCGTAACGTGCTGCATTTCTCGATGATGGGATATGCTGTGAAAACCATTCCTTTGTCGAAGGATACTACTGTATATCATGTGCTCCTGACGGAACAGGCTACAAAGCTGAAGGATGTTGTGGTGAAGGCTCCAAGCATCCGGCAGCGGGGCGATACCATTTCCTACAATGTGGCAAGCTTTGCCGATGCCAACGACAAGAGTCTGGCTGATGTCTTGAAGAAGATGCCGGGAATGGAGGTGTCTGACAAGGGAGAAATCAAATATAACGGCAAGGCTATCAATAAGTTTTATATAGAAGGACATGATATGCTCGGCGGCCGCTATTCCATCGCCACCAACAATATCCATCAGAAGGATGTCGGTTCGGTAGAGGTGATGACCAATCATCAACCTATCAAGGCTTTGGAAGATATGTCGTTTTCGCAAGACCCTGCCATCAACATCAAACTGAAGGAATCTGCCAAGAGCCGTCTGGTAGGAACGTTGAAGGCAGGTGGCGGTATGGAGCAGAAGAAAGGGGAGAAGTTTGGTAAGCTGAATGTCTGGGAAGGTGAGATGTCGTTGATGCGCTTTGCCAAGAAAGCCCAGTCGCTCAATACCTTCAAGAGTAATAATATAGGTACGGATGTAACCAGTGAAGGCAATCTCCTCTTTTCGGATGATGGCACTGGAGTGATGGGAAATTCTTATAATCTGAAAGATTACGTGAATGTTACGCCCGACCAGCTGACGGATATTTCAGACAGCCGTGTACGTAAGAACCAGACCCATGTTTTCACAACCAATAATCTCTGGGTGTTAGGCAAAAATACGGATTTGTCTTCTCAGATAGTCTATACCCACGACCGTCTTCTTTCTTCCTCATTCAGTAATACTCAGTATTTCCTGAATGATTCAACCATTTATGATGTAGAGGATGAACAGGCAAAGCAGAAGCAGAACAGATTGGTTGCCGACTTTACGCTGACTTCGAATGGCGAAAAGTCGTATGTTGCCAATCAGCTTTCCGCCGACCTGGCTTGGAATGATGTCATGATGGATATTGCCGGCTCTTATCCTAATCATCAGCAGGTCAAGATGCCGAAATATAAAGTATCAGACAAGCTGGAACTGTTGTATCGGAGTGGTAAGCGAACCTATACCTTCAACACGTATAATGCTTATATGGTGAATCCGCACTCTTTGTCTGTTGATAATTCGCAGCAAACGGCTTATCAAAGTGTTCGTTCGGCAGCATTCTTCAGTCATACCAATACTTCGCTCGGCTTTTTCCTCAAGCCTTTTACCGTAATGATGAAGGTAGGCTTGCAGGTATTGAGCAGAACGATGAAGAGTCATCTGGAGGGAGTACCTGATTCCCTGGGTAATATGCGCAATCAGTTGGGCATGACCTTCTTCCGTGCCTATGCATCGCCGGAGGCTGAGTATAACCAGGGTGGCTGGCATATCCGTTTTCAGATGCCTATCACCTTTACACCTTATTATTATAATGATAAGTTGATGGGAGCGAAAGAGAACGCCAGCAAGACACAGGTTGCTCCTCAACTCAGCGTGAGCTATTTCCTTACAGCCCGTTTGCAGGCTACGCTTTCCGGTGGAATCGCTCAGCGGGAAGTGGATGAACAGAATTTCTATCAGGGTCTGCTGATGCGTGATTACCGTAATCTTTATACGGGTTTTGTGGATTATACCGCTGACAAGAGCAAGCAGGTTTCCTTCAACATCAACTATAAGCGTCCTCTTGCTACCATCTTTGCCAATGCCTACATCCGCAAGAGCTGGTCCGACAGTCATCTTACGGTGGCTCGTGATTTTGTGGGTGATTATATCATCAACTCCTATTTCTCCAACAGCAGTAAATCTGAAAATCTGATGGCTGGTGGAAAGGTGAGTAAGGGATTGGGATTCATGCATGGTCTCGTTAGCGTAGGTTTTGATTATCTGAGGTTTGATGGCTTCCTGCGTCAGAACGATTCTCCTTCAGCCTATTCTTCTGATAACTATATGTTGTCGGCAAAATGGAGTGGTCGTCCTGCGGATTGGTTCAATTTCACCTATGAGCTGAATTGGGATAAGGATAAGATGGTATTGAAGAATTTGGGTTTCGATTCTTCCTCTACCAATCTTGCCCAGAATCTCACTTTCAACTTCCAGCCATTGAAGTCATGGTTCATCAAGTTGCATGGAGAGCATTATCGCAATCAGATAGCAGATCATCAGCACAAGAATCTTACTCTTGCCGATGTATCCACCAGTTATGGTTTCAGGAATGGCATGGAGTTGAGTTTGACTGCGCTTAATCTTTTCAATCAGCGCACCTACGGCTATACTGTTTATTCTGGGTTGACCCGTACGAGCAAGGAGTATCAGTTGCGAGGTAGGACAATACTGATGTCTATATTCTTTCATTTTTGATGATGGAGGCAACAGTTCTGCCGTTTCTGAAAAGAATTTCCGGTAGATTTGGTTAAATATCAAAAATTATAAATGTAATTGTAATAAGAGTTTTTATAATTTTTGTACCTTTGTACCCAAACGAAGAAAAAAAGAATCAATGAGCAAAGGAAAATTAGCTAAGTTTGCGGATATGGAGCGTTTCGAGAACGTGTTCCAGTATCCATATAGTGTTGTAGATGACGTGCCTTTCGATAT
>USQD01000215.1 GCA_900556795.1 uncultured Prevotella sp.
AAATGGCATAATGGGAAGTTTTGTAAGGACCATCGGCGAAGTACATCATGAACAGCATGAAAGCTGTAAAGCCAAAGAAAAATCTAGGTCAGCACTTCCTTACTGACCTCAACATAGCAAAGCGCATCGCTGATACGGTGGATGCCTGCCCGGATATTCCTGTTCTCGAAATCGGACCAGGTATGGGTGTTCTTACCCAGTATCTTGTAGAGAAGCCTCGCCCCGTGAAGGCGGTGGAAATCGACTCCGAGTCGGTGGCTTACCTGCATGAGAACTTCCCTACGCTCAAGGATAACATCATCGGAGAGGACTTCCTGCGCATGGATCTGAACGAGATATTCGATGGAAAGCAGTTTGTGCTCACGGGCAATTACCCTTACGATATCTCTTCGCAGATCTTCTTCAAGATGCTCGACTACAAGGATCTCATTCCTTGCTGTACGGGCATGATTCAGCGCGAGGTGGCGCTCCGCATGGCTTCCGAGCCAGGCAACAAGGCGTATGGCATCCTCAGTGTGCTTATCCAGGCATGGTACGATGTGGAGTATCTCTTCACCGTAGACGAGGGCGTGTTCAATCCGCCGCCAAAGGTGAAGAGTGCCGTAATCCGCATGACCCGCAACGAGGTAACCGATCTGGGATGCGACGAGAAACTCTTCAAGCGATTGGTGAAGACCGTGTTCAACCAGCGTCGCAAGATGCTGCGCGTCAGTCTCAAACAGATGTTCCCGGGCGTAACCCCACGTGAGAATTTCTACACCACCGACATCATGACCAAGCGCCCAGAGCAGCTCACTATCCAGCAGTTCGTAGAACTGACCAACTATGTGGGCGAGGAATTGAAAAGATTAGAATTAATAAAATAAAAAACATAATAATTATGATAGACGTAAAAGAAACTTTGAATTCAGCAGCAGAGCGTATGGAGATGGCAGCAATGTATCTCGCAGAAGAGCTCTCGCATATTCGTGCAGGTCGCGCTAACGTGGCTATTCTCGACGGCGTGCGTGTTAACAGCTATGGCAGTATGGTTCCTCTGAACCAGGTTGCTACCGTAACCACTCCTGATGCTCGTACCATCGCCATTCGCCCTTGGGACAAGAAGGCCATCAAGGACATCGAAAAGGCAATCATGGATAGTGGCGTAGGTATCACTCCTGAGAACAATGGTGAAATCGTACGCCTTGGTATCCCTCAGCCTACAGGTGAGCGCCGTAAGGAACTCGTTAAGCAGTGCAACAAGATTGCTGAGCGTGCCAAGATTGAGGTTCGCAATGTACGTCAGGAAATCAAGGAAAAACTGAAGAAGGCCATCAAGGACGGTCTTTCTGAGGACTTGGAGAAGGATGCTGAGAACGATTTGCAGAAGCTTCACGACAAGTACATCAAGCAGCTCGAAGGTTTGATGGACGAGAAGGAAAAGGAAATCATGACAGTCTAAAAAATAGCTTTTTTAGGCTAACATTATTAATAAATGATAATGAGAGGACTCGTTATTAAGAATACTGGCAGCTGGTACACCGTCAAGACTGACGATGGCCAGCTGATTGAAAGTAAAATTAAAGGCAATTTCCGACTGAAGGGCATCCGCAGTACCAATCCGGTGGCTGTGGGCGACTATGTGCAGCTCATCACCAACCAGGAAGGTACCGCCTTCATCTCTTCCATCGAAGACCGCCGAAACTATATCATCCGTAAATCGCCTAATCTCAGCAAGCAGAGTCATATCCTGGCTGCCAATGTAGACCAGGCACTGCTTGTGGTTACGGTGAATTACCCACAGACATCTACCACCTTCATCGACCGATTCCTGGCAGGTGCCGAGGCATATAGAGTGCCAGTCATCATCATCTTCAACAAGACCGATCTTCTTACCGAAGAAGAGCTCCGCTATCAGAAGATGATGCGTACACTCTATGAAACCATCGGCTACCAGTGTATTGAACTTTCGGCAGCTACAGGCGAAGGTGTTGACGAATTACGCTCTTTCATCAAGGAGAAGAAATCGCTGCTCAGCGGCAACAGTGGAGTAGGGAAATCTACCCTCATCAACCAGCTGATTCCTGATGCCGAACAGCGTACAGCCGAAATCAGCGAGGCTCACAACAGCGGTATGCATACCACCACCTTCAGCGAAATGCTGGAGCTGCCAGAAGGTGGCTATCTAATAGATACTCCGGGTATCAAGGGATTCGGAACCTTTGATATCGAGAAGGAAGAGTTGACTAGTTACTTTAAGGAAATATTCAAGTTCTCACAGGATTGCAGGTTCTCCGACTGCACCCATACCCACGAACCGGGCTGTGCAGTCATAAAGGCGGTAGAGGAGCATTATATTGCTGCCAGCCGCTATCAGAGTTATCTCTCTATGCTGGAAGATAAGGACGAAAATAAGTACAGGGAAGCGTTCTAGAAAGGAGATGAGTGAAGAACGAGGATCTTTTTTTCAAAAAAAACGTATTAATGAAGGAACAGAAGGACGTAAGGCAGCGCATCGAGGAAGGTGAGTTTGCTCAGAGTGCCGAGATCAGTGCTAGCTATCTCGACGAGGATATCTTGATTATTGACAATCTCAAGGTATTGCAGAATCCCGACCCCGTGAGGTTGCAGATGAACATGATTGCATCCTGTCTCAGAGGCTCTTTGAAGGCTGATCTAAACGGACGGGAAGTAGTAGTAGAGAAGGGCGATATTTTTATCAGTCCACCTAATTCCATGCTCGATATCATAGAGGTGTCGTCTGACTTTTTGGGCACTGCAATGTGCGTCAGCAATCATGGCATGTTGAACATCCTTCAGTCCAATATCTCGGTATGGAATCGTGCTGTATACATCAGCAAGCTGTCGGTATTGAAAATGAACGAGACCGACCAGCTATTCTATACCAAGTTTACCGATTTGGTACGTCTCTGTCTAGACCCCACCTTCAGTGATCGTAGTTCCTGGAAGCCATATCGCCGTGAAATTGTAGAGACGCTTCTCAAGAGTGCGCTTCTTGCCGTGAGTAATCTGCTTCTCGAGGGATTGCCTAAGGACGAGAGCATCTCCAGCACAAGCGATCTCTTCGATAAGTTTCTGAAGATGTTACAGCAGAGCGAGGTAAAGCATCAGCCTGTAGAGTATTTTGCCCATCAGCTGTGCATTACTCCCAAGTATCTCTCTATCATTAGTAAGCGTCATTCGGGCAAGACTGCAATAGAATGGATTACGGAGTATACCCTTGCCGACATTACCTATTATCTCCGTTCCAGTACGAAGTCGATCAAGGAGATTTCGGGTATTCTGGGCTTCTCCAATACCTCTTTCTTCGGAAAGTATGTCAGGGAGCATCTCCACATGTCGCCGCTGAAATACCGCGAAAGTTTGAGAAAATAAAAATCATCAATAGTATATCGTGTTGTTTGAAAGTTCAATCTCATATATACAAAACAAAAAGAAGTCGCTGATTCTTCAGCGACTTCTTTTTGTTTCTAGGGTGGAGCTGGAGGGAATCGAACCCTCGTCCGCACAAGGAAACCATATGCTTTCTACATGCTTATTCCAGCCTTCAATTTTCGAGGTATGGCAAGACCTGGACCACCAACCATACCCTTATCCTCTAAAATTTCATCCGGGCAACGAGGCGTACCCGAACTATTTCCGATTTGCCTGCACCGCTTGATCAACAAGATTCGGAACTACATCCGTTGAGCGATGTCTCGTTCCAGCACCCTGTGCTGGAATAAAGCTAGTTTACTATACTTCGACTAGGCAGCG
>USQD01000216.1 GCA_900556795.1 uncultured Prevotella sp.
ACTATTGAAATTAACATTTTATACACCTGTTAAAGGTAAAAAGGACTTTTAAAGGTAAAAGGTAAAAAAGTAAAAAATCCGTGAGATTTGTGAGATCCGTGTGGGAATTTAAAAGGGTAAAAAGGTAAAAAATCTGCGAAATCTGCGAATTGAAAATCGGCGGCCGAAGGGAAAGCCAAATCTGCGTGACTTGAAACATCAGGACTATGCAAAAAAAATCTGTGTGCATCTGTGAAATCTGTGGGACAAGGAACAACTCCCGCAAACGTCGCAGATTTTTACCAATCAAAACCTAGGATTCCAAAACTTTTCCCCGAAATCTCTTGCAGATATGAAAATAAAGTCGTAACTTTGCGCTGTAGATTTAAAAACAGATGGTTATGAAGTACTTAGATCCTAAGGCAGACCTCACGTTCAAGAAGATATTCGGCAATCATCCCGCAAGACTGATCAGCCTCCTGAACGCCCTCCTGCCACTCAGCGACGAGGAGCAGATACACGAGATAGAGTATCTGCCTACAGAGCTTGTGCCCCAGCTCGAAGGGGGCAAGAATACCATAGTAGATGTACTCTGCACAGATGCCAGAGGCAGGAAGTTCTGTGTGGAAATGCAGATGGAATGGTCAGATGCTTTTCAGCAGCGAGTATTGTTCAATGCTTCCAAGCTCTATGTGAGTCAGGCTAAAAAGGGAGGAAAATACAGTGAACTCCAACCTGTATATTCCCTGAATCTTGTGAATGATATCTTTGCGCATGATACTCCGGATTTTATCCACAACTATCGCATCGTACATGATAAGGACAGCAATAAGGTCATCGAGGGCTTGCATTTCACCTTTATTGAGCTCCCTAAGTTCACTCCTCATTCCATTGCAGACAAGCGCATGATGGTTTTGTGGCTCCGTTTCCTGACGGAAATCAATTCCAATACAAAGGAGATTCCTGTCGATCTGCTCAATGATCCGGAGATTGGAAAAGCCGTAGAGGAACTGGAGATTTCCGGCTTCACTGATGCCGAACTCAGAGCCTATGACAAGTTCTGGGATTCCGTAAGCGTTGAAAGAACCCTCCTGGATGACAGATACCAGAAAGGTAAGGAAGAAGGAAGAGCTGAAGGTAAGGAAGAAGGAAGAGCTGAAGGTAAGGAAGAAGGAAGAGCTGAAGGAAGAGCTGAAGGCATGTCCCAGCGAAGTCTGGAAATCGCCCGAAACCTTCTATCTCTTGGGCTTTCTGTCGATCAAATAACCCAAGCCACTGGCTTGACGGAAGAAGAAATTGAACTGCTGAAGAAGAGCTGAAGGCACTAACTTTTTCCACTTATGCTTGGCTAATTCGGATTTTCTTCGTAACTTAGCAGCGCAAAACGTAAAGCATGTAGGAATATGGCAAAAATAGTAAATAAATATCCTGTTGGGATACTATATTCAAACGGAGGTGAAGAGTGCCATAGGCAGGACTGATGCCGTGATGCACATGTCTGATACGATATACGTCTTCGAACTGAAGGTAGACAAGAGTGCCGAGGAGGCATTGGCCCAGATAGATGAGAAGGGCTACATGCTCCCTTATCATGCCGACGGCAAACGTCTGGTAAAAATAGGCATTCGTTTTGACAGCACCCAGCGCACCATCAGCGATTGGATCATCAAGGAAGAATAATTCATCGGATGACGCACAGATTTACTCTTCTTAGTCCCACAGATTTCACAGATTCCCACAGATTTTTTACCTTGAAATCAGCAGCAGGCTGTCCCCAGGCGGTCCCAGCCCGCAAAATCTGGCGAGGGCTTTGATGCCCCGCCAACCTTAGAGCGAAGCGGTTCTGAGCACCGGAGGGCGGTTACATCCTTCCCTTCTGAGAAGGGAAGGCTTGGTTAGGATGTGGAGCCCTCCTTGGCAAAGGAGGGACGGGGTGGATCGAAAAGCTCCCTCTTTGGCAAAGGAGGGACGGGGTGGATCGAAAAGCTCCCTCTTTGGCAAAGGAGGGACGGGGTGGATCGAAAAACCCCACCATTTTTCAAACCAAAAAAGCGAGGCTTCAAGAAAAAGAAGCCTCGCCCAGATAAGCCTTGCAGCTTACCCTATTTTTTAAATAATGCTCAAATAATATATGGTGCTAACCATATATTATTTAGCAATCATGATAGAAACACGGTTCATGTCATTCTCAGCAAATGGCTGAACACGAGAACCCTTTGATTCCTCAATGATGCGCTCAGCAGGAATGCCATAGCGCTTCTCCAACATCCATACAACGGCAGCAGCACGCTTAGCAGCGATGCGGTCGTTGATACGGTCGTTACCAGTACCCTTGTCAGCATAACCGGTAACAACAACCTTAGCCTCAGGATACTTCACCAGGAAGTCGATAACCTCGAGGATCTTCTGGTTTTCCTTCTCAGAAATCTTGTTAGAGTTGATGGTGAAGAAGATATCACGACGGATTTCCTCAACCTTCTTCTCTACTACTGGTGCTGGAGCAGGAGCTGGCTCCTCAACCTTCTGAACTGGTGCTGGAGCTGGTTCTACTGGCTTCTCCTTCTTGGTAGCACTCTTACCCAGGTTGATGCGAAGACCAGCCAAAGCATTGAAATACCAGTCAGGGTTACCTGCCTTCTTTGAGTTGTACTTGTCAGAAGTAATATTGGCGTTACCCTCCAACATCAGGCTGACAGACTTGCTAACCTTGAAAGCCAACTCAAGACCGGCACGACCGTAAGGACGAACCTTGGTACCATCCCAGAGATATTCCAGGTTGTAGTCATTCATATTCTTCATGGTTGCAGCCAACTCATTCACCTCGTCGTTGTCCCAAGCGATGTTAGCACCTGCACCGGCGAAAGCAGTAACGTTCAATACACGGTTAGGGTTCCAACCGCAGAAAAGGTTGCTGAGGTTGAACATGAAGTCAACACCAGGAGCCACATACTTGAACTTATAAGTAGCGTTGTAAGGAGTCTCGCCCTTCTGAGTGCGGAAACCAGCCCAGCCGCCCTTGCTCTGCCAGCCGTTAGCCTGCAGACGCATGCCGAAGACAGGAGAGAACTGATAGCCCAAGCCCAACTGTACGTTAGGAGAGAGCAAGTCACCAAACTTAGCCTCGCCGAGTGTATACTGAGCACCGCCCTGGAGATTCAGGAAGAAATGCTTGTTGAATGTATACTCATCACCGTTCTGGTCGGTGTAAGTAGCCTGTGCCATGGCAGATGTTGTGCCGAGGGCAAGCAGGGACGCTGCGAATAAAGATTTCATTGTATTCATAATCATTTCCTTTATTAATTAATAAAAAGTGATAACTACCTTATTTGTTTATGTTCTTTGGCTGGTGCTTCTTGGCAAACTCAACACCTTCTTCAAGTTGTTTCTGCTGCTCTGGAGTCATAGGTGCTGTTTCCAACTTCTTGTTTGGATCATATACCGCATTTACTACATGACCCTTCTTAGGAATCAACTTGATGAGTACAGCCTTTACAGGATCGTCAGAAAGTTCACCGATGTAGTGAACCACTGCAGAGTCGCCTGCCATCACAAAACCATTGTCAAATGTAGCCTGCTTGTAATCGAATGTAACCTGATGGTCATCGATGATAGTAAGAAGAGTAGAATCTGTCATTTGCTTGATACTGACATTAGTACTCTTAATCTCTTCGCTGCAGGCATTGAAAGAGAGAATGGCAATAAGACAGACAGTAATTATAGATAATAATTTCTTC
>USQD01000217.1 GCA_900556795.1 uncultured Prevotella sp.
AGCTTTTATAGTATGTATTAGGGGATGACTATTCTACAAAAAGAGGGCATCCGAACAGATGCCGGTTGCCCTCAATGATGAAATGTATCTTATTATATATAAATGCCTTATAATATTATGTATAGATATATTTATCTATTGAATCCAGAAATCTCGACGTATGGCGCCTGACCTCTTCCGTCCTCATCTCGATAAGATACCTTGATCTTCTTACATTCATTTGGCATCAGACAGAAGTAGTTGTCGCTATATATAACTGGGAGAATCTGTTCGCCATCACCACCTTTTAGGTTCAAACGAATTAGAAGGGCAGGAACATTGCCAGTATTTCGGATTTCAACTTCGCTAATCCACTCTTCACCCTGTTGAACAAAACGTTTACCGCTGATGGCAACATCTGCTTTAGGGAGCTTAGAGAGTGCCTGAAGGTTATCTTCTTCCTTACCTTGGACATAGAAGTTGTCAGAAATAACCTGATTGTTCTGTTCGAGATTTAACTTGATGTAATAAACTTCTTCGTCCGGTTCACTTACGCTTACCGCATCTACGGTCTGGTCTTCACCCACGTTCACTTCCTTATTTTCTTCCTTGATTAACTTTCCGTACAGATCAAAGATCTGAACCTTGGCAACCAAGCCATTCTTGGCACCACCAGCGAAGTTAACTACTTCTGCTACTTTTTTTACTGGATTATACTGGATATGCAGTGGCTCGCAAGCCTTCTTTACACCAAAGTATGCGGCAGTTGGCTCGAAGTAATAATCGTAGGTACACCAAACCATGCTTGGCCAGCAGGCATGACTCATCCAGATGAGTAAACCAAGACGATCCTGCTGAGAAGACTCGTACATCGCACGGTAGCCATCATAGTTGAGCCACTGTGCCCATTTAGTAAACTGCTCTGCACTCTGAGGTTTGCCATAACGCTTCTCCATGATTTTGTTGAAAGATTCACCTCCCTGAGCACCCTTCAATGTATAATCATGCTGTCCCCATGCATCGTTTTGAGGCCACAGGTGTTCTGGTTTCATCATTCTGCTCAAAGATTCGAAGGTTGGAACATTAGGCATACCACGCTCTGAATGCAACTTGTGACTTTGGTTAGCGAAGTAGAAAGATGGTGACTTCATCTGATAAGGACCATGTCCGCTGACACCTAAGTCGGCTGAGCTAGGAATATAACCCAACTGAGGATGGATATCCTTTACCTGTTCTCTCAAAACCTTATCAATGGCTGCAGGAGGGAATCCCTCATTACGTCCACAGTAGATACCGATGCTGGCATGGTTGCGGATGCGGGCGATGTAATCGGCAGAGTTTTCCAGGAACATTTTGTGATCATCAGGATCTGGTCCGTCCCAAGGGTTAGCCAGCCAGAAGTCCTGCCATACCATGATACCATACTTGTCGCATGCCTCATAAAGTTCTTCATCACCAATCTGTCCTACCCAGTCGCGAATCATATTGTAGTTCATCTCCTTATGATAACGCACTGCAGCATCATATTCACGTCCGCGATAGTTGAGGTTAGTCTCCGCGAATCCCCAGTTACCACCCAATGGGTTCAATCGCTTGCCATTGATGTAAATCTTGGTCTGGGTCTCCAGGTCGGCATAGCTCATCTGTCGGATACCAGCTTTATAGTTGACCTCAGAAAGCATCTCACCGGAAGTCTTATCCGATACTCTGAACCCTGCATCATATAAATAAGGAGAACCGTAACCGTTAGGCCACCAAAGATTCATGTGCTGGTCCTTGAGTTGTGGATAGTCGGTAGGAGCGAAAGCTACCTCACGTTTTTCATTTGGTTTCAAGCTGACTTCCTTCTCAAACTTGATTTTACCGATATAACCTGCCAATTTCACAGTCTTTTCTGCAGCATCTGCATTCTGTAAGAAGACAGACGGAGTCATTGTTGCCAATGTATCAGGCAAGTTTAAAGTAGATGTTACTACAGGGTCAGAAACACTTACCCCATTGTCATGAGTAAGATAGACATCATTCCAAATACCAATTTCACGACCTGGGGTATTGGTTATCCAGTCCCAGCCGATTGAAGCGTGGAAGGTAGGGTTATCAGCACCCAGCTCGCCACCGTTCAGGTCTGTATTCTGAAGATTTTTCTGCTTCACAACGCCAAAGTGAGCATTCTTGATGACATGTACCTCCAACTTGTTGGCACCTGGTTTCAGTTTCTTGGTAATATCGATGCGAGAGCGGATAAAGGCACCATCAATTCTGCCTATCTTCTCGCCGTTTAGCAATATATTAGCCTTCCAGTTAATACCATCGAAATTGAGATAAGTATGTTGCTGCTTGTTGGCTGATGGCTTATACTCAATAGTTGTGCGATACCAAAAATCAGAATTGAAGAACGATTCTGAAATCTGACGCATATTGTCATCGTAGCGATTATCTGGCACCGCACCGATATTTATATAGCTGGTGAGTACGGTACCAGGTACAGTTGCCTGAATCCAGGTATCACTTCCTTCGCGTCGCAACTGCCACTGGTTGAGCATTTGTTTGCCATTGGTAGAGGTTATGGTATTGGCTGTTTCGGCACGCAAGCCACCCTTACCCATCACCTGCATCTCAGACAAGGCAAATTGACCGGATGCATCCGGTTCTGTAAGCAGCAGCCTAACATATCTCCCATGACCTTTGCAAGCTATTTTTTCTATCAGACCTTTCTGCTTTTGCTGCCCCAAGGTTGCTATATCGCTCCAGTTTTTGGCATCGTTTGAAACCTGAATCTTGCCATTGCGAGCTTTGTTGATCCAAAAGAGATTCACTTGGTCGAAGTCTGCCTCTGTGCCCAAATCTACATAGAGCCACTGAATTTTAGCATCAGTTTTCTTAGTTAAGTCAGACTTCCAGACGCTTGCGAAGTGCATGGATGGACGCCAAGAGGTACTGTTGTCGATGAGTTTGATACGCCACCACGCAGCCCCCGGCATAATCAACTCGATGCGTACATGTTCGTAGCTGCCAGGTTTCTTCAGTGGGATAGAAACATTCAATTTTCTAAGTGGGAGTTTTACTACGTCCTGGAACTTGTTAGGGTCGGAACTTACCTGCTGTTTGGTAGCAACACCAGGCAGATCAGAACCTTTCTCTTCACCCAGTACTTCCCATTTTTTACCATTGTGTGAACCCATCACACGAATGGTATAGCCTTGCGAAGCCTTGTCCTTATAGAAAGCCAGTTCACCTGTAAATTCCAATTTCTTGAGATTCACTTTCATGGCTTCCCAATTAAACTCAACAAATGCATTTTCACCTTTGATATATTGGCTTGTAACCGTATTGCCGTCTATCATTTTCTCCTTGTCGCGGTTAGACAATTCGCCCTCATTGGTTTTTACACTGAGAAACGAAGGAGCTTTACTGGTGATGATACCGTCCGTTACGAGATGTCCCGTAAGGTTGAAATCAGCATTAGATGAAGTATATACCATACGGTTCAATGCAATGTTCCTATAGATATAATCCTTCACCATTTTAGGAGCCGTGAACTGTGAAAGGCGCCCCGGGTATTGCCCGATTCCTCTTGTTTCGGCATAATTGTCGGCATGTATCATGCCTAAAGATTGGCTAAGTATGGCCATTAACACAACTGCTTTTCTCATTATTATAATGAGCACACTAAGCAGGAATACGGTCTTATGCTG
>USQD01000218.1 GCA_900556795.1 uncultured Prevotella sp.
GTCTACCAGTTGCACAGCCATGATATAAAGGGCTGCAAGAATGAAGAGTGTCTGGAACGGGCGAAAATACTCTACACCTGAAATCTTCCTTGGCGCACATGTAGAGATAATCGTGCTTGACGAGGTTGAGTACGGCATCAATACCTGCCACTGAAGGAATGCGGATAGGTCCCGGTGGCAATCCCGGATTGACGTAGGTGTTATATGGACTCTTGATGTGAAGCAGATTGTTGTAGATGCGCTTCAGGTCGAATCGCTTCCAGGCGAATTTGATGGTTGGGTCAGCCTGTAGCGGCATTCCTTCCGGATATTCTGCATTGCGCAACTTGAAGCGGTTGTAGTACATTCCGGCAATCATCGGCTTCTCTGCGTTGTTGGCTGTTTCCTCGTCCACGATACTTGCGATGGTAATGACTTCTACCGGAGTCAGCTGCAAAGCCTTTGCCTTCTGCGTACGGTCTGAATTCCAGAACTTCTCGCTTTCCTTCTTCATGCGGTCGAGCAGTTTTTCTACGGATGAGTTCCAGTAGATGTCGTAGGTGTTCGGGATGAACATGCAGGCGATGGTTGTGGTATCGTAACCGTACTTCTCGCAGGTTGCCTCATCGGTCAGCGCCTGGAGGATAGAGGTGCTGTCAATCATCAACTTCTTGCTGAGCTCAGCAGACAGCTTATTCAGTGTACGTACGGAAGGCAGGGTGAGGTTGACCGGCTCCTGCAGTCCGTTCTTCATGTGGCGCCAGACCTTCAATGCACCTTCTCCCGGATGGATGGCATAACGTCCGGTATGGATATGTCCTGCGTATCCGAAGTGATGGGTCAGGGTTTTGAAAGCCTGATAAGGAAAACTGTTGGCTATAGGTTCTACCTTATTATATACAGAGTCTATATTGTCATCTGTGTCAATATAGACATACTGTGTATCGCTGCTCTTCGAGAATGAAGAGAAGCAATAGAGGTAGCCAACAATAGCAACTATCACGATGCACCCGATGGCACCGTAGAGATAGAGCTTGGAAACTGATTTTTTCATTTTCTTTTTATTCATTTATTTTATGCTTCACTTTTGTTGTTCAGTCATATCATAAGCATGACCTTCCATTCTTATCTGCAAAAGTACAGCAAAAATGGGAAACAGCAAAGTATCGTCAATTAAATTAGGTTAAAAAACTTCTCTCCCTATCAATTTCTTATGTTTCTCTTTTTTTCTTTCAAAAAAAATATTTACTTTTGCGGTCGACATACGGAAATCCTGTGCGATAGGTGAAGCTGACAGCTTCCGGCACAATGATTTGATAAATCAATAAGAATAAAATAGGAGAAAGAAAGCATGAAGATAAAATTTTCTTTACCATATAAGGCTCATTGGGGCGAGATGCTATGTGTGAATCTCACCTTTTATTCTTCAAGAGGAGCCAGTCAGGATGTGAAACTCCTGATGAATACCCAGGATGGTTATCACTGGATGATGGAAACTTCTACCCGTGAAAACCGCCAGCATCCATTTGATTTGATTTACTATTATTATACGGTGGTTGATGAAGACGGTAAGGTGCTCCGAACGGAGTCGGTTGATTCACCGAGAGTATATGCGTATGATTCTTCCAAGAGTTATATCTTTGATGATTTCTGGCTGGAGGAGAAACTTGCTTCCCACATGGCCACAGCTATCGGTAGAACTCCCGAAGTGGATGTGGAATCGTATGAGCGTATGGAATGTATGCCGCTTTTCGGCGAGACCGTCATCTTCAAGGTTCATGCTCCCCGTCTGCACGAAGGCGAAGCGATAGCCTTGTTGGGTAATCATCCTACGCTGGGCAACTGGAACATAGACCATTTCCTGCAGATGAAGTCTCTGGGCAAGCATGAATGGGTGCTGTCGGTCAATGTAGCACCGATTGATGCTCCGATAGAATTCAAATATATCATCATAAATACGGATACTCAGCGATTCAAGCGCTGGGAATATGGTGGAAACCGAACGCTCGACGAACGTATCTATCAGGGCGAGGTTCATGTGCTTCATGGTGGTGATTTCCGCATCAAGAAGTTCCCGCCACATGCACAGTTTGATTTCGAAACATACGTCTTCGACCTTGACGGCACTCTGATTTCCTCTCTTGAAGATCTGGCTGCCAGCTGCAATTATGCTCTGCGGACTAACCATCTGCCGGAGCGTTCTGTTGAGGAAGTGAGAATGATGGTGGGCAACGGTGTGAAGCTGCTGATGGAACGTGCCATCGGAAAGGAACTGCTGGAGTCTGGCGAGGTGGATTTCGACCGCGTGTTCCAGGACTTCCGCAATCATTATATGGTTCATAATTTGGACGAGACCGCTCCTTATCCCGGAATCATGGATATGTTGAAAGAGCTGAAAGCGCGCGGCAAGAACATCGCCGTGGTCAGCAATAAGTTCTATGCAGCTACCGAGGAACTGTGTCGCCATTTCTTCGGTGACCTCGTTGACGTAGCCATCGGTGAACGTGAGGGAATCGAGAAGAAGCCGGCACCGGATACAGTGAACGAAGCACTCAGACTGTTGCATGCAGACAGGGCGACGGCCGTATATATCGGCGATAGTGATGTAGATGTGATGACTGCCCGCAACAGCCACATGCCTTGCATCAGTGTGCTCTGGGGATTCCGCGATGCAGATTTCCTGTCAGAACATGGAGCTACCATCTATGTCAGTGCTCCCGATCAGCTGGTATAAACTGGTATAAAATAGATGAGCATTATGCAGAATGCTCATCTATATAGTTTTTGATTTCCTCGTAGAACGTATCTGAGATAGGTACGCCCAGCGAACCGTATATCAATCTGCCACGCTCTATATAATCGAACTTGCTCAGGTTGGCAAGATAAGAGCGGTGCACTCTTCGGAATTTCTCTTTCGGAAGCCGTTCTTCCAGATGCTTGAGATTGCCCAAGGTCGATACGTTCTCCATTCCCTCCAGATGGAAGAGAATATAATCCTTCAGGCTTTCTACGAATAGAATCTTGTCGAACGGTATGCGGACATATTTGTAATCGCTTTTTACAATCAGGAACTTGTCGCGTTTGATAGGGTTGTATTTGTCGTCCTGCATGTAGGAATCGAAAACCTTCTTGCAGGAATCCATGAAATCCTGATAGCTGATTGGTTTTAGCAGATAGTCGAAAGCATGAACTTTGTAGGCTTCGATGGCGTACTCCTTGAAGGCTGTGGTGAAGATGATCTTTACATTCTTAGGTACAACCTTGGCAAATTCCAGACCACTAATCTGCTGCATGTGGATGGCTAGGAACAGAATGTCAAGATGACTGTGGCGGATGCCGTCTACTGCGTCAATGGCTGAAGGGTAGGCGCCAATCAAGTTCAGCGTAGGAGTTTCGTCTACGTATTTCTTCAGCAGTTCGAGAGCTGAAGGGTCTTCGTCGATGATAGCACAGTTTAAAATCATAAGCGTTTTGTTGTGGTTTAAAAAATATTTTCGGTATAAACGCATTTTTTATTTATATATTGTATTGCGTTTTGATTTTTTTGCGTGAATAATTATTTTTCTTCTTATAAACTTAAATTTGTTTAATCTATTTGGTCATTTAACAAAAAACTTATATCTTTGGAGATTGAAATATGAGATTACTGTATATG
>USQD01000219.1 GCA_900556795.1 uncultured Prevotella sp.
TGGCACGGCGAATCTCCTCGCTCACGCCTAATTCTTCAAATGTCTTCAAATCTTTTTAACCTTAATTCATTATAATCAAAATGGAAGGCCGAATTCACCCTCCCAGCCATGAATTAGGGTGCAAAATCCTTCCGAAACGCTTGCGGCAATCATACGCTTTTATTAAGATTGCCTAAATTCGGGTGCAAAGATACGAAAAAAATGCGAGTTTCTTGCATTTTTTGCGCAGAAATCATTATCTTTGCATTATCTTTACAGATAATTCGGACGACATTTTCATGCCGAACGACTAACAAATAGATATAATAACCCGGGAAATAACGACAATCGCGTCACAACGAACATCGATTATAACCTCGAATAACAAAGAATCGAAAGATATGAAAAAGGTAATTTTCACCCAAGAGTGGATGGCAATGCATCCATACGAGAAACCAAACGAAGTAGATCAGTACTATACAGAACTGGCTAACGAAATATATCATGCCCTTGATGAAGCGTGCTTCACCCATCAGTTTAAAAACGTGGAAGAAGCCAAACAGCTTGCACTCAGCATCGCCGGCTACTTTGAGGATGTCATCTCAGGCACCTGCATCTGGAAAACCTTTACAGCAGAATGCAAGAAGCGCTATGGCACTTACATTCCTTTCTACGAGAACGAGAAGGAATTTATCCAGAATTCGCTGAACGATGATGAACCTCCATATGATCCAGACGAAATCAACTTCGCCGACATCAAGTTCCTATGCTGGCATCATTACCAGCAGAGCAGTTATGTGCAGGAACCAGTACCATTCCTGTTCAGCACCCTGGAGTTGGCTGCCAAGCTGGCTTATAATGTTCTCGACAAGGAATACGAGACAGCGCCAGAAAACGAGCGTCTCTACGATTTCCTTTGCGAATTGCCAACCGATGAAGACAAGTTCTATGAGTATCGCGATGCACTCGCCTGGTTCCATTATGGCAGCTTCTTCAACATAGGCAACCGCTTCCGCCTTCAGATGGAGCTGGAGCGCCTCGCCCACTCCCCACAGGGTTTCAATGACATCATCGCCTATTCTATCCAAATAGAACATACGATGAATAGCCGCAACAATCTCCTCTCCCTCACCTCTGCCGAATGGCTTGCCAAGGTGAGCGAACATCATCCTGCCCATAAGCTTTGGACAGAAATCGACTACAAGGGCACCCGTGCCTTCAAGATGATCAAGGAGGATGAGAACTTCTTCTATCTGAAGGATTTGTATGATGCTTCTGAGGAGGATGCTTCTGATAAGGATTCTGAGGAAGAGAAATTATATAGAGTTCGAAAGGATTCTACCAATATCGAAGATGCCAGCGCATTCCTCAGTGGCGAGCAGCTGATGGTTACCAATCTCTTCTACTTCGGTGGCGACTGGTGGCAGACGGGTGCTTTGCTGAACCCAAACTACGAGGAGAACAAGGAGCAGATTGAGGCAGAGAAGGCTCAGGTGAACCACGAGCAGCCTATCAACGATTACAACCTGCTCAAGGCAAAGGACTTCGGCGATAAGTTCATCTTCCTGGAGGATGTCAAGACCCTGAAGGAATTCTTGCAGGAGGTAGGGTTCGAATTACCAGCCAACATCAAGTTCCCTCCAAAATACGAGAAGGGAATCATCGTTTGCGGAAGTCCATATACCGGAATCAACATTTGCTTCGGCATGGCTCACTGCATTGCATCTCCGGAGAATCCATATTACAACGCTGAACGTGCAGAGCTTGATTGCTTCAATATCATCTCTGGCTTGGGCCGTCCATTCCCTTACGAGATTGTGTGCAAGCTGATAGAAAACAATATGTTGCCTGATGCCAACCTCTTCACCAGCAAATATGTAAGAGAAGAAGGTCTGAAGGTTACCCAGGCAAACCTTCAGTTCCTTGCCGATTACTATCTGATGGGCAGAAAGGACAAGGATTTGTCGCCAGCGGAATTATGGTAAATTCATTTTGAATATTAAAAAAGTTTATTCTAAAATCACTAATTAAAAAACACAAAGTTTACTACGCTAACGCCATTTTTAAGGGGTTAGCGTAGTAGACTTTTGATATTTAAGAGAAGAAGGTACAGAAAAACAGCTGTTAACTGTTAACTCTGTTAACCCCTATTTCAGATTCTTATCCAGAAACTCCAGCATTTTCTCCTGCGCCTTCAATCCGCAGGAATGAGGAATATCCCAAAGCTCCGTATCCAGCAGATTATCTGCGCCCTGGCTTTTCCAAACCTTGTGCATTTCGGCGAAAGCATCTTCTACGCCGGGCACTGGGAAGAGCTTGTCTTTTGTGCCATTGATGAAGAGCATCGGCTTCGGACAGGCGAGGGAGGCGATGTGAGGATAATCGAGATACTGGCGCAATCCAGGAAAGCAATTCGCAAAACCGCCATTCTCCTTTCTTCCGAATCTTCGGGTAAGCTGCGCATCGGTGGTAATCATCCAGCAGATGGAAGCACCCGCCTTGATTCTATCCGATAATGCAGAGAGCATCCACGAACGATAGGCTCCCATCGAACACCCCACGCATCCGATACGCTTCGCATCTACCATCGGCAGCGAAGCCAGGAACTCGGTGCTGGAAATATCATCGTAAGTCATGAAGGCAGAGAGGTCTCGTCCCAGCATCATCATGTTGCCGGCAATGAGATCGTATTTGTTTCTATCCACGCCTTCCTTCCGGCCTCTTTCTCCCCACATCGGAGCATCTGCCGAAAAGACTACGTAGCCATGTTTCGCCAGATAATCGCCCACATACTGATTATCGTAAAGCTGCCTTGCCCACGCATCCGCATCATCCAAGATCTCCTGACAGAGTGCCTGCTTCGCTGGAGCATCTTGTTCTTCCGGAGTAAAGAAAGGGCGAATCATCTTCTCCTTTCCGATAAAGAGATGGGCACCATGATCATGAAGCGCATTGACTGTTGGGAATGGGCCCTTGCCATCCGGAATCAGAAGATAAGCCGTAATTCGGGAATAGGCGTTGATATTAAAGGCAATTTTCTGCGCCTTATATCCGTCTCTCTGTTCCTCGCCCAATACTTCCATATCCCAAGCCGCAGCCGCTTTCGGAGGCGTCATCATGCACTCGAAGACTTTCGCCCTTGCCGCCTTCTTCCACTTCTTGAAGTTCTTAATCGGACTGTTGCCCCAAGCCATCGGATAGGTCAGTTCCTTCTTCAGCGTTTCAACGTAAGTAGGAATCTCTCCCTGCCATTCATACTTCTCCCGCTTCTGAAGCTTCGGCTTCGGAGAGGTCTGTGCAAGCGATACAGATGCCTGCAACAATGCGATGATACTATATGTGATAATCCTTTTCATTCTCTTGTATCGTTTATAAGATTTCTATCTTTCTGTTTATAAGATTAGTTATAGTTTGCAAAATTAAGAAATTATCCGCAAAAAGAGCCCAATAATCTCGATATTTTTGCGTACCTTTGCCTAAACATCAATAAATAACGGATAAAACATTATCAAATAGAAGATAAAACATTCATAAACAACGGATAAAACATCATCAAATAGAAGATAAAGCAATATGAAAATAGCAGTTTTTTGTTCAGCAAATAAGAATATCGACCCCGACTTCTTCACATTGACTGAAGAGATGGGA
>USQD01000220.1 GCA_900556795.1 uncultured Prevotella sp.
AAGAAAATAATAGTTCTTTTCACTATTCTGTTCGTGGCGTGCCATGCGTTTGCCCAAGAGAAGATTAGCGGTTATGTAGAAGATTCACTTACACACAATCGCCTGACCAACGTATCGGTTACGCTGCTGCGTAATGGAAAGCCCTTGAAGTTTACACGCAGCAAGGGAGACGGAACTTTCCTGATTCCCATAGCACAAAAGCAAACTGGCGATATGCTGCAAGCTTCCTATATGGGCTATAAAAAGCAAAAAACGGCGGTTTCATCGGGAAAAGAAACCATTATCAGCATGGCTTCCACCGCTTTTGTCTTGAAGGAAGTACAAGTAAAAGGCTCTCGCATCACGGGTCGAGACACCATATCTTTCGACCTCACCCGCTTTGCCAACGAACGAGATAACTCACTGAAAGATGTACTGAAAAAGCTGCCAGGCGTGGATATAGAGAAGAATGGTCGTATCAACTACAATGGTAAGCCCATCAACCGATTCACTGTGGAAGGTCTAGACCTGACCGGTGGCAAATATAACCAACTAGAGGAGAACATCAAGGCGAAAGATGTGAAAAAGGCCGAAGTCATCGAGCATGACCAGCCTATCAAGGCACTTCAGAACAAGACTTTTACCGATAATATCGCAATGAATATCGCTCTGAAGGATAGTGCCAAAGACAAACTGTTGCCTACCATCAAGCCCTATCTGCTGGTTGGGAGTCCTACCCACGTTGGTGGTGAACTCAATCTGATGCAGATAGGCAAGAAAAAACAGCTGATGTATAATGCGGCATACGATAGAACCGGCAAGAATCTTAGCTACTCTCTGGAAGCCCTTGCTTCCTACAGCGACAGATTGAAAGCTGCCGCATTGCCTTCCTGGCATAGTGCACCCAGTCTGGAAGCGCCAATAGACGATGAAAGATTGCGATTCAACACCACCCAGAAGTATTCCATCAACCATATCAGGAAGAACAAGCAGGATGCAGAAAGCCGTATTGAGGCGAACTATCTGCGCCAGGTTGTCCGCCAACAACGGGAGAACACCTCTGTTTATAACCTTGGCGGTGAAGCCCCGATTACAACCACGGAGCAGAATCACAAGACGATGATTAGCGATGTCTTCAGACTGGAATGGGAGAACAAGGTAAACCAAACCAATCATTATGGCAATGAGAATATCAGCCTCAACGTAAGCCAGAACGATGGCTTGTCGAATATCAACGATACGCTTACCCAGCGCATCCGCATCCCAAAGATAGACATAGCAGGTAGTCTCTACCGCCTCTTTGTCTTCAAGAAGAGTCAGCTTTCCTGGCGCTCCACTGCCGATTATCACCATGGAGTATCCGATCTCTATGTAAATGATGACCGCAACCGCCTACGCAGTAACCTATGGCATACAGCCCACGCCCTATCATGGCAGAAGAACCGGTTCCACTGGATGCAGCGTTATCAGGTAAGCATAGATGCCAACAACATCCACATCAAAAATGAAGCAATTGGAGCCATCAGTGAGAGTAATCTCAACCTAACAGGTAAGGTCTCTCCATACTGGCAATACAAGACGGAGACCTTCAGAATATCGTTTTCTCCAGACCTCATCTGGGAGCGCTTCACCTATCCGAAAAAGACATTATGGGCGGTTTCACCGTTCGTATATCTCAACAAGAAGTTGAATTTCCGTCAGGAAATGACAACCTATTTCGGATATACTACCAGTACGGGCGATGCGAAGAACTATGCCTTGAGCCAATATCGCCGTAGTTATCGTTCCTGGTATGTTTCGGACGACATCATTCCTGTCACCCGTTCGCTGTACGGAAATCTCTCCTACGAATACAAGCGTCCTATCAAGGAGATTTTCTTCTCAGCATCAATCAACGCCAACCGTTTCTGGATGAATACAGCTTCCGACCTGCACATCGTGAACGGCAAATACTATACCTCATTATATAAGCAGGACAGCAAGAGCAACAACCTAGGGGCATCACTCTACATATCGAAGGGCTTCTACGACCTTCATCTGAAGACCCGCCTGGAGGGCAGTTACAACTACAGCAAGGGGGAGCAATACAGCAGCGGCAAAGCCATCAGCTACACCGCCGACAACTATACAGTGAAGCCTAGCATCGACTTCTCACCATCCTGGTGTGCCTTTAGCTATGAGGGAGAATTCTCTTTTTACTACTCGAAACGTCAAAAAATAACGAAGTCATCGTTATTTAATTGGCGTCAAAGCGTATCTGCCACCGCTACCATCAGCCATGTGGACCTCTCCTTCTCGCTCGTACATTATCACAATGAGCTGCAAGAGGGCAACCACCTAAACACCCTCCTTGGCGATGCATCGGCAGTATGGAGATTGAAAAAGCTCCGCCTTTCTGCAGAGCTTCGAAACCTTTTCAACAAGAAGAACTATATGGAAACCATCTATAGCGGCATCAGCACATTGACCGACAGCTATTATCTTCGCCCTCGCGAGCTGATGGTTTCTGCCCAGTATTCCTTCTAAACAAAAATACCCATCTCAGAAAAGAGACGGGTGTTTTTTGTTGTTGATATCAGGAGTTTTATATTTATATACTGTATCCCCCTATGATTTCTTATTTCTGCTTCAGATAATTCAACTGAACCATCATTCTTCAGTTTACCATTTCCCTATTTCTGCGTCTTACTCGTAAATAAGCATTTTAAAAAAAATAGAGAACATGAAAAAGATTCTAATGATTCTTGCAGCCATCCTCGCCTTAGGCAGCCTGACCGCAAAAGCACAGATGAGATCGGGCGTGGACACACTCACCCTCGACCAAGTGAAGTATCGCATCACCTACGATGCAAAACAGGTGAACGACACCACAGAAATGCCGTATATCTATCGCAAGGCACAGATGCGACTCGACATCGGTAGCAACATCACTCACTTCTATAACCAGTCCAAGGAGCAATGGAAAAAGCAAGTCTTACAAATGATGTTTTCAGGCGGTGTCATTGACCTAAGAAAAGCCGAGCCGGTAAAATGCATGGACTTTGAATTCCTCAAGAACTACCCAAAGAACGGTCAGACCCTATTTCAGGAATCGTGGGCTTTGAGAACCTATCACTGCATCGAAAAGGCCGAGACTCCTGATTGGCAACTCATCCCAGACAGCACTACAACCATCATCGGCTATCATTGCCAACTCGCCAAGACCAACTTCAAGGGAAGAACTTGGTTAGCTTGGTATGCTGAGGATATCCCTGTGCCAGAAGGTCCTTGGAAACTCTGCGGTCTGCCTGGTCTCATACTCCGTGCCTACGATTCACAGCAACAATTCTATCTCAACGCCATCGGGCTGGAAGACCTGAAAGGCAAGGAGGCTCTCAAATACGCCAAGCCAGAAGAGGCAGAGAAAGTTTCCCAGTCTGACCTCACCAAAATCAAGCTGAGAGACGATGGAAGCGAGATACTAAGAGATGAAAAATGGACAGATGAGAATGGAAAACCTATCAAACCAAAAGCAAGGAAACGTGTCTTCAATCCAATCGAGCGATAGGGACATCTCAAAGGCTTTCCATTTCAGATTTTTGCGAGTTTTTACAAAAATCTGAAATAGAAAGCTTATTTTCTTGTTCTTATCGGCAAT
>USQD01000221.1 GCA_900556795.1 uncultured Prevotella sp.
CAGGATTTATTGGAGAAACTGGAGGAAATATCTTCCAGGAAGGATTTGCTGCCCAAGTCTACCTTGGCGCAGGCGGTCGGTTATGCCCTTAATGAATATAATGCCATTTGTGACATCTTCAAAAGAGGTGATACGGCTCTCGATAACAACTACATTGAGAGAATCCAGAGGTACATATCACTATCAAGAAGAAACTCAATGTTCTTTGGCTCGCACGAAGGAGCAAGCCGGGCGGCTATCCTATATTCCATCGCCATCTCATGCAGGCTGAATGGCATTAATCTGTTTGAATACATATGCGACGTAATAGAAAAGACTGCAGAATGGCAACCAAATACCCCATTGGAAAAATATAGAGACTTACTTCCTGACCGATGGAAAAAGCAGTAACAGCATTAGTTTAATCTGCTGTTACTGCTTTTTTTGAATTATGCAAGGTATAAACGCGGAGCCGCTTACTAAGAGCCAGCTTCGATTTTACTCTTCACTCTTCACGTTTTATAGGTAACTTGCTGTGCTACTGCTGGTTGAAATGGTGAAGAGTAGATGGTCACTCTTCACCACTCTTCACCACTCTTCACTTTAGTGGGAAAATGGCTTCTATTGAGGCTTGTCTTTGCCATCTATTGAGGCTTGCTTCAGCCATCTATTAAGGCTCGCTTTAAGTCTCATTTGCTTCTGGAATAAGCCTTTTTCCAATTTGATTTAAGCCTTCTTTGAATTTGGTTTAAGCCTTAGATAAAGTTTACGTGGGGCTTTGTTAAAGTTTACTTGAGTCTTATTCCGATTCCAGGAGACTCTGAAAGCCCTTTCTGAGCTGCTCAAAATCACTTGGTGTGAAGAGTGGTGAAGAGTTGTGAAGAGATAAAATAACTCTTCACCCTTCCAACTTACAGTAACACAGAAGGTTATATGCAAAATGTGAAGAGTGAAGAGTGAAAGCGAAACTGGGTTGTATTCCTTGTTTATTTGCTCGTAGAGATAAATATGCACTCGATGGTTACGTTGCCATCCATCCATTTGGCTGGAATGGTATAGGTGCCATCCTTGGCAATATCTGTCTTCTTGAGCGATTCTATCTGGTCACCATGGGTAATGGTGAAGTCACCGTAGGTGAATCCTGGAGCTGGAACCATCTTCACCTTGAATGGCTTGCCGTATGCCACCTTGTGGTTGTTGAGGGTGGTGCCGTCTGCTGCGGTCACCATACCGTTGCGGTTAGCCTCGGTTACTGAAACAAACTCGCTGTGAGCCTTCTTCTTCGCAGCACCTTCGGTCTTCAGCAAGGTGATGCGGGGAGCGTTGGTCAGGTGGATATTGATGTCGTCAATATATACTACTTCATCTTGCTTCATCTCGTGAGGTGACTCAGCATGAGGAACCACTACCAGACTGTAGATATCTACACCTTCTGCGCTCTTGATTGGGAAAACGGCATCAGCCCATTGTCCTGCAGGAACAGGAGTGGTTGACTTAATCCAAAACTGCTCCACTTCGTTAGACTGTCCGGCTCTGTCTCTTCTCTTTCCGAGACCTACCAGCATCACTCTGCCTTCCATCGGACGGTTGATAAGTACATGAACAACTTTTCCTGAAGGCCCCAGTGCTATAGGTTTCTTCAGATCTATTCTTGCACCGAAGATGTTGGATGCCAGGCGTGAACGCTGGAAGGCAAGCACCTTCTTGTTGGGATTGTTGGTGAGGTCAGGATTATCCACAACCTCGCAGTTGCCTGCCAGTTCTCCTGTGCGGAATGGGGAATGCTCCCATCTGTCGTAAACTCCCACGGATTTGTAATCCTGGGTGTCGAACTTAATTTCTTGTCCCATTGCAGCCAATGGTAACAAACACAATGCTATGAGTAATTTCTTCATATTCTTAGTGTAGAGTCAAAGTTTAAAATACTTTTATGGAATGTAACAATGGGCAAGCCTTGCTGTCGTCGATGACAACCTTCAGGCCTTTCACCTGATAACCCTTGCCGTAGCTGTCGGATGTGCTGCCGTTCAACGGGATGATGCGCTTGTATCCGATGGTTGTGGTGGTGCACTTTTCTGCGATAGGTTTCCATGTCTTTCCGTCTTCAGAGATTTCGATATGGAACTTTCTTACTCGCTGACCTTTGCGGATATATTCCATCATATCCACATAGCGAACGGTCTGTGGCTTGTCCCAGTTGAAGGTGATGGTAGCCTGCTTCACGCCATCATCAGTAGCCCAGTATGTATTCTTGTTGTTATCGGTCAGGTTCTTGGCAGCATAGTTGCGGTTGGCACCAGCCTTTCGGGTGTTGCTTACAGTAACCTTTGCCTTCTGTGCCAGGTCCTTGCCCAGGCGGGTACGAATCATGTTGCCCATATCCTTGAGGACGCGAACGTCAATCTCTGGCAACAGACCACTCTTGTCTGGAGGGCAGTTGAGAATCAAGGTAGCATTTCTACCTACAGTCTCCAGATACATCTGGAAGAGTCGCTCTACAGAGAGAGGCTTCTCGCCCTCGTGCCAGAACCATCCCTTGTCAGTAAGTTTGGCATCGCTCTCTCCCGGGTCCCACTGCCATCCGTCTTCGGTACCATACATACCATTGCTTTCAGGAGCATAACCTCTTTCATCGGTGAGCCAGTTTGTTTCGCCAGCCCATCCTGCCTCGTTACCAATCCATCTTGACTCAGCGCCCACACCCCAGAGGATGATGTCTGGACAAACCTTGTGGATAGAGTCTCTGAGGTTAGGAATGTCATAATAGGTAGAACGGTCTACATTGACGGTGGTATTGCGTCCGCCGTAGTATCCGTCGCCACCGTTGGCACCGTCGAACCACATTTCGAACTGGTCTTTACCATACTGAGCCAATTCAGCGCACTGGCGGAGGAAAACGTCGTTGACATATTTCTCTGTGCCGTAGTATTTGCTGTTTCTGTCCCATGGAGAAACATAGAATCCATACTTCATTCCCAAGCTTCGGGCAGCCTTGGCAAAGTCGCGTGGAATGTTGGTGGTCTTACCATTCTCATTGCCGGCATTGACGATGGAATGGTCAGTAGTAGATGTAGGCCAGAGGCAGAAACCGTCATGATGCTTGACTACAGCGATACCGCCCTTCATGCCAGCAGCCTTTACAGCCTTGAGCCATTGAGTAGGGTTAGGCTTCTTGGTAGGTGCAAAAAGGGTTACGTCTTCACTTCCCAAGCCCCATTCTCTGTTGGTATAGGTGTTCATTCCGTAATGGAAGAAGGCATAGAATTCTGTCTCCTGCCATTTCATCTGGCGATCGCTAGGAACAGGGAACACAGCTGTAGGCTCGTTGTCCGGATTAGGCAACGACTGCTGCTTAACTTGGAATACACTCTGAGAGTGGCCAGCCATGGTAGACATGATGAAGGTCACTCCAAACAAAACTTTTTTGATGTTCATGGTTGTTGTATTAAAATCGATACACTTTATTCTTGCCATAAAAAGAAGTTGATAATTGTTAGTTATTGTCGTTATTGGTGATTGTCGTTAATATATATATTACTGAAGTTTCGCAAGTGAATAAATATCAACTTGCTTGTTTATAAATATACATATTACGCAGCGTATGGGCAACAGG
>USQD01000222.1 GCA_900556795.1 uncultured Prevotella sp.
TTTTTTTTTAATGATACGGCGACCACCGAGATCTACACTCTTTCCCTACACGACGCTCTTCCGATCTGGGATTGACCGAGTTCTTGCCTGTGTCAAGTACAGGTCACATGATTATCACCGAAAACTTGTTGGGCGTAGATATTCAGGATCAGTTCGTTAACGCTTTTACTGTCATTATTCAGTTTGGCGCTATACTCTCCGTTATCTGTTTGTACTGGAAGAGATTTTTCTATCCGGATTCAGTGAAAACCGGAGAGAAGACCTATTGGAAGGCGATGTTCGATTTCTATGCACGATTGGTAGTGGGTACTGTGCCTGCGGTGGTGTTGGGGCTTGCCTTCAATGATTTTATTGAGTCTAACCTTGGCAATGTGCAGTTGGTAGGTTGGATGCTCGTTGTGGGTGGTGTCTTCATGCTCTTCTGCGATAAGATATTCAATAAAGGTAGTGAGCAGACTAAGTTTACTTACAAGCGTGCCTTGATCATCGGTTTTATCCAGTGTATTGCGATGATTCCTGGTGTGTCTCGTTCTATGTCAACCATCGTGGGTGGTATGTCTCAGCGTCTTACTCGTAAGGCTGCTGCAGAGTTCTCATTCTTCTTGGCGGTTCCAACTATGTTTGGTGCCACTTGTCTGGAGGTTTATAAGCTCATCAGTCATGGTGGCGGTTCGTTGCTCACCCAGGGTAATAACCTGGTAACATTGATTTTAGGTTCAGTGGTAGCATTCGTTGTTGCCATCCTCGCCATCAAGTTTTTCATCAATTATGTCACCAAGTACGGTTTTGCAGCCTTCGGCTGGTATCGTATCGTTGTAGGACTCATCATCATCATCTGCGGCCTTTGTGGTGTAGACATGCAGATGGTGGATTAAATATTTCATAATGGATTTCAGAAAAGGAGAAATTATTGCCATCGACAAGCCTTATCGCATGTCGAGTTTCGGAGCCTTGGCGCATGTTCGTTATCTGCTCAGCAAGAAGCTCGGCTTTAAGGTGAAGATAGGACATGCCGGTACGCTCGATCCCCTTGCCACTGGCGTGTTGGTGCTCTGTACAGGAAAATGTACCAAGCAGATAGAAGAGTTGCAGACGCATACCAAGGAGTATACTGCCACCTTGCAGCTGGGTGCTACTACGGCTAGCTATGATAAGGAACACAGTGTGAATCATACTTTCCCTACCAAGCACATCACCCGTGAACTGGTAGAGGAAACACTCAAGCAGTTTGTGGGCGAAATCCAGCAGGTACCACCCACCTACAGTGCCGTGAAGGTGAATGGTGACCGCTCTTATGCCCTTCGTCGTGCGGGAGAAGACGTACAGTTGAAGCCAAAGACCGTACGTGTGGATGAGATTGAACTCACCGACTACAACGACGAGGAGAAGACGGCAAGCATTCGTGTAGTTTGCGGTAAGGGAACCTATATCCGTTCTCTGGCACGTGATATTGGTCGTGCTCTGGATAGCGGTGCATTCCTTACAGCCCTTCGCCGTACCAAGGCAGGAAGTTTTGCCGTTGAGAACTGTATCGACTTCGATCATTTTCAGGAATGGTTGGATGCCCAGACTTTAGAAGACAGCACCCAGGTCGCAAAGTAAGTGTTGTCTTTTGAGAATAATAAAATAGAAATTAGTAATCATTTAGAAAGGAGAAAAATATATAACATGAAACTATCACAATTCAATTTCAAGTTGCCAAAAGAACAGGTGGCACTTTATCCACATAAAGCAAGACGTGTGGTTAAGACTGCAAGTGGAGAACGTGTATTCGAGGTGACTCGCCGTGACGAGTCTCGTCTCATGGTGCTCCATAAGAAGTCAGAAACCATCGAAATGTATAAGAAGGATGAGGATGGCAAGGATATGGTGGATGCCGACGGCAATCCTGTATACTTGCAGTTCAAGGATATTGTCAACTACTTTACCGAGGGTGATACCTTTGTATTCAATGACACCAAGGTTTTCCCAGCCCGTCTTTATGGTACCAAGGAGAAGACTGATGCCAAGATTGAGGTGTTCCTGCTCCGTGAGTTGAATCCAGAGATGCGTCTTTGGGATGTACTCGTAGAGCCTGCCCGCAAGATTCGTATTGGCAACAAGTTGTTCTTTGATGATGTGAACGAGATGGTAGCTGAGGTTATCGATAATACCACCAGTCGTGGTCGTACTCTTCGTTTCCTCTATGATGAAGAAGGTAAGCATGATGTCTTCAAGAAGTCTCTCTTTGCATTGGGTGAGGCTCCATTGCCACGCTATGTGATTGATAACCGTGAGGTTCATCACGCTACAGAGGATGATATGGACGACTTCCAGTGCGTGTTTGCTGAAAAGGAAGGTGCTGTCACAGCACCTGCTACAGGTCTCCACTTCTCTAGAGAGCTGATGAAGCGTATGGAGATTGATGGTATCAACAAGGCTTTCATAACTTTGCATTGCGGACTTGGCAACTTCCATGAAATTGAGGTAGAAGATCTTACCAAGCACAAGATGGATTCAGAGCAGATGATTATCACCAAGGATGCATGCGATTTGGTGAATAACACCAAATTGTCGGGTCATCACGTCTGTGCCATTGGAACAAGTGTGCTCAAGGCTACAGAGACAGCTGTGGGTACAGATGGTATGATGAAGGCATTTGATGGCTGGACCAACAAGTTTATCTTCCCTCCATACGATTTTGGATTGGCAGACTGTATGGTAGCCAATTTCTATCAGCCAGAGTCTACACTCCTGATGAATACTGCTGCCTTTGGCGGTTACGACATGGTTATGGAGTGCTATAAGAAGGCAGTGAAGAATGGTTATATGTTCGGTTGTTACGGCGATTCATTGTTGATTCTTCCGGATTAATTGCGAAATAAACGCTTTTTGTGTATAATTAAGTCGCTGATATACAGGTTTTAGACTGAGTTATCCACAGTTTTTGCAAAAGTGTGAATAAGTATGTATAAAGTATATTTAGGTCTCGGCACGAATTTGGGCAATAGAAAGCGCAACATTCGTGAGGCAATAGATAAAATAGGAGAGCAGATTGGCGTGGTAGAGCGCCAGTCTGCTCTTTACGAAACAGAGCCTTGGGGCTATTCATCGCCAAATTATTACATCAATGCCTGTGTGTTGGTGCTGACGGAGATGGCTCCTCGCCAGGTATTGGAAGCCACTCAGAAGATAGAGCGAGAGATGGGGCGTACGATGAAGTCGGTGGATGGAGAGTATTTCGACCGTATCATCGACATCGACATTCTGATGATAGATGATCTGGTCATTGATGAGCCCGATTTCAAGGTTCCTCATCCTTTGATGGAAGAGCGCGATTTCGTGATGAAACCGCTGAAAGAGATACTTATGTAATTTGCTATAAGTCAGGCAGAAGGAGAGAACCTTCTGCTTTTTATATATGTTTTGCTTATTTTAAACAATATTATGGGTGTTTTTGTAGATTTTTTGTTGTTTTTGCACCCGAATTATAAAATAGCAGTACTATAGCTTAATGATTCTGCAGTTATATAACATAAATATAGTAAATAAATAAAAGTAAAAGACAAAGATGAT
>USQD01000223.1 GCA_900556795.1 uncultured Prevotella sp.
CCTCCATCTCACGAGGTGATGAAGGATAAACCACGCAAGGCATCCGATTTCATCATCAACAAGAGCATCGGTTTCGGTATTCTGTTCTGCGGCATCGTCTTCTTCCTCGTTATGTTTGCCCTGCTGGTTTACTGCGAGCGCAGAGGCAAGGGTGGAGTAGATGTGCATGAACTGACCATGTTCTTCACCACCTTCGTGTTGATCCAGTTCTGGAACCTCTTCAATGCCAAGGCGCTGATGAGTCATCACACCGCTTTCCGCCATTTCCTGAAGGATAAGGGAATGATTCTGGTGCTTGTACTGGTATTGGTGGGTCAGTGGATTATCGTCACCTTTGGTGGCGAAATGTTCCGCACCACACCTTTGTCGCTCCACGAGTGGCTGCTCATCATCGGCTCCACCTCTGTTGTGCTCTGGGTGGGCGAGCTATGGAGAGCTTTTAAGAGAATGATAGCAAAGAGAAGATAACCCACAGGGGATTCTTCTGATATGAACGATAAAGATAGAATGAATACAATACATTATAACGATACCGTGCAGTTGTCGCCTTGTGTGGCAACCATCGGTTTCTTCGATGGGGTGCATCGGGGACATCAGTTCCTGATTCATCAACTCGTAGAGACGGCACGAAAGAATGGCTTGCAATCCACCGTCATCACCTTCGATGCGCATCCCCGCAAGGTATTGCAGGCGGATTATCAGCCTGAGATGCTGAGCACGCTCGATTCCAAACTGCTGCTGCTTTCGAAGACGGAAGTGGATAATGCCGTGGTGCTGCATTTCGACAAGACGATGGCTGCGATGTCGGCAAGAGAGTTTATGCAGCAGATGCTCCACGACCATCTCAACGTAAGGAAACTCTTCATCGGCTACGACCATCGATTCGGTCACAACCGTGAGGAGACTTTCGAAGATTACGTGCGCTACGGCAAGGAGATGGGCATTGAGGTAATCCGGAACGAGGCCTTCCAGATAGATGGCATCAACATCTCTTCTTCCGTAATTCGCTCTTTCCTGAAAGAGGGAGAAGTGGAGATGGCAGCCCAGTGCCTCGGATTCCCTTACACCCTTATCGGAAAGGTGGTGAATGGATTTCATGAAGGCAGAAAGCTCGGCTTCCCTACAGCCAATCTCGATATCTCACACTTCGGACAGTTGATTCCAGCTCCTGGGGTCTATGCCGTAAAGGTTAGACTGGAGAATACGGTGGTATGGAAACGGGGAATGATGAATGTGGGCAATCGCCCAACCTTCAATGGCAAGCAGATAACCCTGGAGGCTCATATCTTCAATTTCGATGGCGACATCTACGACCAGCTCCTGCTTGTTGGTTTCATGAAGCGGATACGGGGCGAGCAGAAGTTTGATTCACCTGAGGAACTGGCAGAGCAGTTGAAGGAGGATGAAAAGACGGTTATGGAATTTTTTAATAAGGAGATAGAAAATGGCAAAGATTAATTTAAAGAGAGGTTTGACGGATGTGGTCCTCTACCTTATTATATTTATAGTAGTACAGATTATCATGATGTATGTTGGCGCAGGAATCTGGGCTGGCATCAAGGGCGAAGGTTATCAGGCAACGCTTCTGGCTGCAAATACGGGCGGTAACGCCATTCTTACGGCGCTTGTCTCGGTGTTCAGCAGTGTCATCACCCTCGTCATCTTCCTGAAGACGAAGTGGACGCCGCTTACCCGCGGTTATCTGCTTTCCAAGCCTTGGGGTACGCTTCTCTGGGTGGCATTGTTCTCCTTGGGAACCATCATCCCCCTGTCGTTCCTTTATGAACAGCTGGGCATCGAGATGGATGAGAATACCCAGCAGATACTCACCTCGCTGATGAAGGAGCCTTGGGGCTATGTAGCGGTCGGCATCCTGGCGCCTCTTGCCGAAGAGGTAGTGTTCCGTGGAGCCATCCTCCGCACCCTGCTGGGCATCATGAGTAAGAAGAACCATTGGGTAGCCATCATCATCTCTGCAGCGTTGTTTGGTTTGGCTCATTTCAACGCGGCACAGTTTATCAATGCCCTTCTGATGGGCTTGCTTCTGGGATGGATGTATTATCGCACCGGGAGTCTTGTTCCGGGCATCCTGCTCCACTGGGTGAACAACACGATGGCGTATGTACTTGCCAATATCATGCCGCAGAGCGATGGCAAGCTCATCGACCTCTTCCATGGCGATGAGAAGACCATGTATTATGCCGTAGGCTTCTCTCTCTGCATCATGATTCCAAGTTTTATACAGATGATTATCAGATTAAATAAAGCAAAGGCTTAAGAGATAAAGAAACGAGTAAAAAGGTTACCTTGTATGGGTAGCCTTTTTTCAGATATATAATCAGATAGATCAGTAGATTTTATGAAGATAATAGAAAGCAGCATTATAGGAAAGAAGAGCCAGGAGGTTTGTGAGGATGGAATGGTAGTTACCGATGATTTCATCGCTGTAATTGATGGCAGTACGAGCAAGACTCCGAAGCATCTCAATCCTGATATGAAGAACGGAAGATACGCCATGATGCTTATCTCGGAGTATATTCGTGAGGAGTTGAAAGCGGATGCCTCGGTAGATGATTTCTGCCAGGGCGTTACTGCCTATATTTATAATAAGGTGTATGAAAAGCTTGGGGTGGAAGAGCGGTTGAAGGAACATCCCGAAGAGCGACTTACCGCCTCGGCTATCCTTTATAGCCGGACAAGGAATGAGGTCTGGATGGTGGGTGATTGCCAGGCAATCATCGATGGAAAGCTTTATGAGAACGGCAAGCCTTATGAGCAGGAGATTGCCAGAAAGAGGGTAGAACTGATAGAGCAGGGTCTTTCGCCTGCTGAGGCTAGAAAGCAGATAGAGCCATTATTGATCGAGGCGATGCTTTCCGGGCAGAACCAGACCTATACGGTTATTGATGGATTTTCTATCTATCGGGAGGGAGTGAAGGTTGTCTCTGTTTCAGATTCCTGTTCTGTTCAAGATACTGTTCCTGTATCAGATTCTGTTCCTTGCTCTGACTCTGTTTCTGCATCAGGTACAATTTTTGTCTCTTCCTCTGAGATTGTATTGGCGAGCGATGGCTATCCGTTCCTGGAGCCAACCTTGGCAGCGAGCGAGGCGGCATTGGCAGAGCAGATTGCCAACGACCCTCAGAACATCCATTCTTTTATCGCCACCAAGGGCATCGTAGAGGGCAATAAGAGCTTCGATGATAGAACTTATATCCGGTTTGTTTATTGCCAGTAAATAAAAAGCTGCAGATTTATTTATTGGCAATAAACAAAAATGGCTGATTTCGCCAGAAAAAAAATAACACGGACAAATTCAATTTGTCCGTGTTATTTTTTAGCATGAAATGACAAGTAATGGCAAGGATTTCTATCCGGCAAGCGATGTTTTCCCAAGAAGACGATGACTTCTGTACCGAGAAACGGTGAGTTCTGGAGGAGAAAACTATGAGTTAGTACTATTAACATAAAGCTCTAAAGCAGCCAAAGGAGAATAAGAGAGGTTGGAACGTAAACAGTTGGGAATGAGTAGATTT
>USQD01000224.1 GCA_900556795.1 uncultured Prevotella sp.
GAACCAGTATCAGAGTTAGACTTTCCGTACTTGCTAAAGATCTCTTCTTTTTTTGCTTTGTCTAAATACATAGCTGTGATACTTAAAATTTAATTATTATGAATGAATGTTATGCATCTTTTGGACCTTCCTCACGGTGGTTTCCGTTAAAATGCGGTGCAAAGGTACAACTTTTCAGTGAATTATGCAAATTTTTCGGGAATTTTTTGTAATTTTGCACCCAAATTCATAAAGTATTTAAGGTAAAGGAAATGCAAGACATTAGAAACATTGCAGTTATTGCACACGTTGACCATGGTAAGACTACCTTGGTTGACAAGATGATGCTCGCTGGTAAGCTGTTCCGTGACGGCCAGGATAACAGCGGCGAGGTGCTCGATTCCAACGATTTGGAGCGCGAGCGTGGTATAACCATTCTTTCAAAGAATGTGTCTATCAATTGGAAAGGTACTAAGATTAATATTCTCGATACTCCAGGACACTCTGACTTCGGTGGTGAGGTTGAGCGCGTGCTCAACATGGCAGACGGTTGCCTCCTCCTCGTCGATGCTTTCGAGGGTCCTATGCCTCAGACCCGTTTCGTGCTGCAGAAGGCATTGCAGCTCGGACTGAAGCCTATCGTCGTTGTTAATAAGGTAGATAAGCCTAACTGTCGCCCTGAAGAGGTGTACGAGATGGTGTTCGACCTGATGTGCGACCTCGATGCTACTGAGGATCAGCTTGACTTTACTGTAGTTTACGGTTCTGCTAAGAATGGCTGGATGAGCGATGACTACAACAAGCCAACAGACAACATCGATTATCTGCTCGACAAGATTGTGGAGATTATCCCTGCTCCTAAGCAGCTGGAGGGTACTCCTCAGCTCTTGATCACATCTCTTGATTATAGCTCTTACACCGGTCGTATCGCCGTAGGTCGTGTACACCGTGGTACTTTGAAGGATGGCATGAACATCACTATCTGCCATCGTGACGGTACCCAGGAGAAGACTAAGATCAAGGAACTCCATACCTTCGAGGGTATGGGTCATAAGAAGACAGACCATGTGGATTCTGGTGACATCTGTGCCGTTGTCGGTTTGGAGAAGTTCGAGATTGGTGATACCATCTGCGACTTCGAGAACCCAGAACCACTTCCTCCAATCGCTGTTGATGAGCCTACCATGAGTATGCTCTTCACCATCAACGATTCTCCTTTCTTCGGTAAGGAGGGTAAGTTCTGTACTTCACGTCATATCCAGGAGCGTTTGAACAAGGAGTTGGAGAAGAACCTCGCTCTTCGTGTTCAACCTTACGAGGATACCACTGATAAGTGGATTGTTTCGGGCCGTGGTGTGCTCCATCTCTCTGTGCTCATCGAGACCATGCGTCGTGAGGGCTATGAGCTTCAGGTAGGCCAGCCACAGGTTATCTACAAGGAGATTGACGGTGTGAAGTGTGAGCCTATCGAGGAGTTGACCATCAACGTACCAGAGGAGTTCGCTTCTAAGATGATTGATATGGTTACCCGTCGTAAGGGTGATATGACCTCTATGTTGAACATGGGCGACCGTGTGGATATCGAGTTCGATATTCCTTCACGTGGTATCATCGGTCTTCGTACCAATGTGCTCACTGCTTCTCAGGGTGAGGCTATCATGGCCCACCGTTTCAAGGAGTATCAGCCATACAAGGGCGAGATTACCCGCCGTTCTAACGGTAGCATGATTGCGCTGGAGACAGGTACTGCCTATGCTTACGCCATCGATAAGCTGCAGGATCGCGGTAAGTTCTTCATCGACCCAGGTGAGGAGGTTTACGGCGGCGAGGTTGTTGGTGAGCATGTTCACGACAACGACCTGGTGGTTAACGTAACCAAGGCAAAGCAGTTGACCAACGTGCGTGCTTCCGGTTCTGACGACAAGGCTCGCGTGATTCCAAAGACCGTGATGAGCCTTGAGGAGTGTCTGGAGTACATCCGCGAGGATGAGTACGTAGAGGTAACTCCTAAGAGTATGCGTATGCGCAAGGTGATTCTCGATCACTTGGAGCGCAAGCGTAGTAATAAGGATTAAGCTATAGCTTATATATAAATGGATCCGTGAGAAATCCCCTCTTGCCGATTGCCCTAGGCAGTCTGCTTGCAGGGGATTCTTTTTTAATGTATGCGTATGTGGTTGTGGAAATTCTTTAGAAAGTTTTCTTTGCCCTGTTCTCTGGTATTGGGAGCCGTGGGCTATCTGATTTTCGCCAATGTTCCTTTTCTGGAACCTTTGGGCGATGCGGTGGGACCGAAGCTGGTGGATATGATGCCGGTGGTGCTCTTTGCCTTGCTCTATGTTACCTTCTGTAAGATTGAGATCAAGGAGATGAAACCGAAGGCTTGGCATTTTATCCTGCAGCTCATCCGAACCAGTCTGGCATTGATGATGGTGGTGCTTATCTTCGAATTCGGAGATAATTATGAAACCAAGCTGGTGCTCGAAGGTGCTTTCATCTGTTTTATCTGTCCTACGGCGGCTGCCGTGGCTGTGGTGACGGAGAAGTTGGGTGGAAGCATCGGCTCGTTGACAACTTATACGGTGATAGCCAATGTCTTTACGATGGTTATCATTCCTAGTCTTTTCCCGATGGTGGAGAAGGGGGCAGATGTTTCCTTTCTTTTTATGAGTGCGATGGTGTTCCGAAACGTAACCACGGTACTGGTGGTTCCTTTGCTTCTGGCTTTGCTGAGCCGCAGGTTTCTGCCTAAGTGGGTGGATAAGGTGAAGAGCGTGAAGGATCTGGGCTTCTATATGTGGTGCTTCAACCTTACTATCCTGATGGGCGAGACGGTTCGCAATATCCTCCATGCCGAGGTTTCGGGATGGATTCTTGCCTTGCTGCTCATTGTTCCGCTCTTTGTCTGTCTCATTCAGTTTGCCATCGGTAAGGCGGTGGGCAGACATTATGATGCGAGTATCAGTGCCGGTCAGGCTCTGGGACAGAAGAATACCATTGTGGGTATCTGGCTCACCCTTACTTTCCTCAATCCGCTTGCTGCCGTAGCACCAGGTGCTTATGTGGTTTGGCAGAACCTGGTGAATGGCTGGCAACTGTGGTATAAGGAGAAATATGGAAAACTGAAATGGTAGGATGGTTAGCTATAATAATGCAGTAATACTGTGAATTATAGAAATCGGACTGAGTAATATTATATTCGTACTGGGTAATATTATATTCTGCCCGTACTTTGGCAGAATATAATACGATGTTTCTGAATGTGCCTCGGCACGGCAATTTATTGCCCCCTTCTAGGGCAATAAATTGCCGTACCGAGATATTTTTTTATATGTCGGGATGAAAAATAGAGAGTATGGCGTGGTATACTGAAAAGCAGCATATCGGGCATTTAAGAGCCGTAAGCGTCTCCGCGTTTATACCATTGTAGTCTTCTCTTTTGTTCGTACCTTTGCACCATAATTTTAAAATCACA
>USQD01000225.1 GCA_900556795.1 uncultured Prevotella sp.
ATATAAAATTATATGTTGTATTACTCTACAATCGTATAGATGTCGCGGAGGTTTCTGCCTTCCTGATCATAATCCAATCCATATCCTACGATGAAATCGTTAGGAATTTCCATCACGGCATAGTTGATGTCCAAATCAACCTTCAGGTTGCCTGGCTTTACAAGCAAAGAACAAACTTCGATACTAGCCGGATTCTTCTTCTTGAGTTCATCTATCATGTGGACCATGGTAAAACCAGAGTCAACTATGTCTTCTACAATGATGACATCCCGACCTTCCAGGTCCTGGTTGATACCCATGAGTGTCTTCATGCTGCCAGTAGAGGTGGTACCCTCATAGGAAGCATACTTCACAAACGAAATCTCGCTCGGTATCGTAATCATACGCATCAAATCGGCTGCGAAAATAAACGCACCATTCAACACTGCCAGGAATACCGGCTTCTTACCTTCGTAATCCTTGTTGATACGGTCGGCTACGACCTGTACTTTCTTCAGAATCTCAGCTTCAGGAATCGATGTTTTGAAGCTCTTATCCTTGATTTTTACTATGCCCATCGTCTTTAAATATAATATTTTCTGCAAAAATACGAAAAAAACATGAAACATCATGCTTTCATCCACCTTTTTTTAGTACTTTTGCATTTAGAAAGCAATAAATGTCAAGGTTTTTACCCAAACATCATAGTTTTAACATAAATCGAAGTATGAAGATATTTACAAGTGCTCAGATACATGAGCTAGACAAATACACCATTGAGCATGAACCCATCTCATCGCTCAACCTCATGGAACGCGCTGCCAAAGCTTTGACTCGTGCCATCGAGGAAGAATGGACCAACCGTACACCCGTGGTTGTCTTTGCCGGACCTGGCAACAATGGCGGTGATGCCCTCGCTGTTGCCAGACTGCTCAGCGAGGACGGATATCAGGTGAATGTTTATCTGTTCAACGTGCACAATAAGCTCTCCGCCGACTGTGCAGCCAACAAGAAAAGGCTCCTGGAAGCAAAAAGAGTGAAATTTACGGAAGTCGTCCTCAACTTCGATCCTCCACAGCTCGAAGCAGGCATGCTTGTGATTGACGGTCTCTTTGGAAGCGGACTGAACAAGCCGCTGGCTGGAGGTTTTGCTGCTATGGTAAAATATATCAACCAGAGTGCTGCCAAGGTGGTAAGTATCGACATACCTACGGGACTGATGACCGAAGATAATTCCTACAACATCCACGCCAACATCATCCGGGCAGACCTGACCCTGACCCTCCAGCAGAAAAAACTGTGCATGATGATGGCAGACAACCAGCAATATCTGGGCCGCCTGAAAGTGCTTGACATCCGTCTATCTACAGAATATATCAAAAATACAGATTGCAGATACAGCATTCTGGAAGAAAAGGATATCAGACTACTGATGCATCCACGCAATGATTTTGCGCATAAGGGCAACATGGGCAATGCACTCATCATTGCCGGAAGCTACGGTATGTGCGGTGCATCGGTCCTTGCTACCAAGGCTTGTCTGAGAAGCGGCGTAGGCAAAGTGACTACACACACGCCAAAACGCAACTACGAAATCATGCAGATAAGCGTACCGGAAGCGGTACTGCAGATGGATTCAGAAGAAACAATCTTCAGCGAACCGGTAGAAACAGAGAGCTTCCATGCAATGGGCATCGGTCCTGGACTGGGAACCAACGAAACTACCGCTATCGCTCTGATTGCCCAACTGCGCCGTGCCAGTTGCCCGGTTGTCATAGATGCTGATGCCCTGAATATTCTCTCCAGCCATCGCGCCTGGATGCAGCAACTGCCAAAGGACATCATCCTCACACCACATCCTAAAGAACTGGACCGTCTGGCTGGCAATACCAGCAGCAGTTGCAGCGAACGGCTTTTGAAAGCCAGCGAACTGGCAGAGCGCTTACAGGCGTACATTATATTAAAAGGCCACTATTCTGCCCTCTGCCATCCGGATGGAAAGGTAGAATTCTGCTCTACCGGCAACAGCGGCATGGCCACTGCAGGAAGCGGCGATGTACTGACCGGTATCATCACAGCCCTCCTGGCTAGAGGATACAAGCAGGCAGATGCCTGCCGTCTGGGAATGCACCTACACGGTCTGGCTGGTGACCTTGCCGCAAAAGATCTGGGCAAGGAAAGCCTCATTGCCAGTGATATCATACAATATCTGCCAAAGGCATTCCTTAGAATGGAAGACTAAGAATTATAAGAAAATGGCAAAACTTGAAAAACCACAATAATAAAAAAGGGTAAGCCTCTTGTAAGCCTACCCTTTTTTAATATTGCATTATGATTCTACTTTGTATCTTGCTTCATAAAAGCGTTTTTCAAGTTCGCGCTTCAAATCGTCTTTTCGATCCATATTCAGCTTTTTACGGATATGACTACGCTGACTGGTGATATTCGATTCGCTTTTGTTCAATTCTATACAGATTTCCTTCAAGCTCTTACCTTCCAAAACCATTTGGCAAATCTGTCTCTCGCTATTGGTGAGGTCAATACACACCAGATCCCAAGCCTTCTTGCTCTGCTCACTGCTTTTCAACTGTTCTGCGGCACGTTTCAGGATATTCTGCTGCAGTTCGGGTCTCAGTCGGCTCATCAGATTTACCGCCATATCCTTTTCATTCTCCTTCAGGTCGGCAAGCAGATGCAGCGCCTTCTTCTCTTCTTCCCTCAACTGGTTAGGCTGACGGAGTTCCTTGGTGATGACATGATCCATATTATATAACCACACATAGAAAATCATAAAGAATCCAACAAGAATCGCCTTGCCACTAAAAAGCAGGACATAGAATTGCGTATGCGAAATAGCTAAGGTACTACAGGCAGCAGAGCAATGGTAAAGCCGATACTGGTTTTACGGAGTTGCTGGCTCTCGGCTGTAATCGCAAGGATAAACATGATAAAGATATTGCTCATTACACTGAGGTTGTCTTGTTTGGCACCATAACGCAGACATAACATACTGTCAACTGCCAGTTTCACGAATACAAGGATATAGAGCATGGAGATGCCGTTCTTGAACACAACCTTGCGAGCTAACACAAGATAGAGCAAAAGTGCAAGTCCGATGGTATGAGCTACGTTATAGGAAAAGCCTATCCACGCATCCATTATGTAAAATAAAATGAAATGATAGGGAATGATCAATATCTCTATCAGCGACAAGAGGACGAAGGCGATTACCCTGCGGCGATCCACCACTCCACAAAAGTCTGGACATAAATGATGTTCTAAGCGCAGGCACCATTCCCAAAGTTTGTTCTTAGCTTTCATTATCTTACTTACTTTTAGATTAATTATTCTGTTTGATTAATACTATTCTGTCCTATCAGGACACATTACATTCCTTTAGAGGTTTATATTCATTATAAACCCATTTGTTGATTT
>USQD01000226.1 GCA_900556795.1 uncultured Prevotella sp.
CAACATTCTTTTACTATTCTTTTCATATACAATTTCCTAAGTCATTGATAGAATGAAAGTTTACGGAGAATCTGTGTCTCTTATGTAAAGATTTAGAAATTTTGGTTCATTTTGGTTCATTTTACAAAAGCCCTCTTTTTATTTTTTTTGTGACTCATAGGGCTGCCAGTATCTTGGCGTTTGCATCATCCACTTCTGAGCTTTTGATGGAATTGAGATAGATTTGCGTGGTGGTTTCGGAATGATGCCCCAATGCCTCGCTGATGACAGAGATAGAGATATCATTGTCTCTTGCCGCCGTTGCCCAGGAATGACGGGCGACATAGAGGGTGAGCTTGCCCTTGATGCCTATCTTAGCACCAAACTTCCTGAGGTGGTAGGAGATACGTGCTTCCGCATTGTGATACAGGCGCGCCTCGTCTTCCTTTTTGTCAATAGTTTTATCCTGACTTTTGTCTCCATCATCAACCAGGAAAGGGAAGAGATAAGGTGAGGAGGCGGTCTGCGCCTGATACTTTTCCAACAACTCCTGCATCTCATCCTCCCATCGGATGGTGAGGCGCTGTCTTGTCTTACTTCGGGTATAATGGAGATAGCCTTCCTTGAGGTCGGATTTGCGGAGATGTGCCAGGTCGATGAAAGAGATACCACGCAGATAGAAACTCATCAGGAATGTATCTCTTGCCATCTCTTCCTTGGGAGTGAGATACTTAACCGACTCCAAATGCTTGATCTGGCTGACATTCTCTGTAGGTATGGCTCTCTTGCGGGTTGGGGCAATACCGGTATAGACATCCGTGAAGGGATACTGCTGTGGCGTCAGTCCCTTTGCAACAGCTCTGTTATAGGTGGCACGGAGGATGCGGAGATAGAAGGAACTGGTGTTTCTGCATACCTCCGCCGTATGATGCAGGTACGCCTCATACGAGCGCATCACTTCTGCATCTATCTCTTTTAGGGCAATATCCTTGTTGTCACGGTATCGCTTAAAGCTGTTGAGGGATGCCTTGTAATGCAGCGAGGTGCGGTATTGCCCGTTCTTCAGCAACAGGGCGATGAGGAGGTTCATGAACTGGAATAACGACTCTGATGTTTTCTTGTTTCTTGCCATAATTATTATATGTCATTTACGTGCGTACCTTGCAGGACTATCCTAACAACTTTTATTATAAACGAAAACGACTTCTCACACTTATAAGCATTGCTGCCTATAATTGTGAGAAGTCGTTCTCATATATAATACAGTATCTTACTGCATATCATAAACTACCTGCATGAGCTTCTTTCCAAGCTCATCAGCCTGCTCCATGGTTGAAGCCTCGCTATATACACGGATGATAGGCTCGGTGTTACTCTTGCGGAGGTGAACCCACTTGTCAGGGAAGTCGAGTTTCACACCGTCGATATCAGTAACAGTTACATCCTTCTCCTTGCCATACAGCTCCTTCACCTTGACGAGGATAGCATCTACATCGGTAGAAGCGGTCAGGTCGATGCGGTTCTTGGCGATGAAGTAGTCAGGGAAGCTGGCACGAAGCTCGCTTACCTTGCAACCCTTATGAGCCAGACTGCTCAAGAAGAGTGCGATACCAACGAGGGCATCACGACCATAGTGGCTCTCAGGATAGATAACTCCACCATTGCCTTCGCCACCAATCACTGCATGAACATCCTTCATCTTGGTGGTTACATTCACCTCACCTACGGCAGAAGCACAATATGAACCGCCATGCTTCTCGGTTACATCACGGAGCGCACGGGTAGACGAAAGGTTGCTGACGGTGTTACCTGGAGTCTTGCTCAATACATAATCAGCTACACTTACCAGGGTATATTCCTCGCCAAACATCTTACCATCCTCGCAGATGAAAGCCAGACGGTCAACATCCGGGTCAACAACGATACCCATATCATAGCCACCCTTCTTCAACTCATCCATGATGCCACCGAGGTTCTTCTCCAATGGCTCTGGGTTGTGAGCGAAATCACCGGTAGGCTCACCATTCAGGAAGGTATATTCTACGCCGAGTGCATCGAGCAACTCAGGGAGAATAACGCCACCCACAGAGTTGATGGCATCTACGCAAACCTTGAAGTGAGCATTCTTGATAGCCTCAACATCCACGAGCTTCAATGCAAGCACCGAGTCGATATGGCGCTTATTGAATGTATTATCTTCTGTATATTTTCCGAGAGAATCAACATCAGCATACTCGAAGTCCTCCTTCTCAGCGATACTCAACACCTCGCTACCATTGGCAGCAGTCAGGAACTCACCCTTCTCATTCAGGAGCTTGAGGGCATTCCACTGACGTGGATTGTGGGAAGCAGTAATGATGATACCACCAGCAGCACCACTCATGGTTACAGCAAGCTCAGTAGTAGGAGTAGTAGCCAGACCAATGTTCAAAACATCGTAGCCCATACCCATTAAGGTACCACAAACTACATTCTTAACCATCTCGCCAGAGATTCGAGCATCACGACCAACAACGATGGTATTACTCTTCGAAGCACCGCTACGACGAATGAATGTTGCGTATGCAGAAGTGAACTTTACGATATCGAGCGGATTCAAAGTATCGCCCGCTGGACCGCCAATTGTGCCGCGGATACCAGAAATAGACTTAATTAATGTCATAATTATATCTTTAGAAATGAATTATTAAGGAAAATTCTTCAACAAATCAGATTATCTTCCCCGCTGAATGAGCAGATCATAGAAATATGCATTCACACTACCCGCAGCGGTTGTAGTACCGTATGAATGAGGAATCAACAAGCGAACATGGGCAACACGCTCTGCATCGGTCTGAGGACGACCTACCTTGATCCAGGTAAAAGGAACGAGCCATCCACTAGGTACGACACCACTGACACCATAATTCTGACTGGCATGAGCTGTAGCCATCAAACTGGTATTGGTATCAAAAGTGGCCTGGAAGGTTCCGGTGGTATTGGTTACCGTCATTTTATCTATATAATAAGAATAAGCAGCTACCTTATTAGAGAGTGTCCATGACTCATTACAGATCTTGGCACGGGTATTGATGTTATATTCATCGAAACGCACCAATACATCTGCAGTTTCACCAGATTTGATAAAATTGCCACAGCCCTGCTCCAATACCTGCATATACACACCATTGCTGTTGAACAAGACATACTCGTTCTTGCCATTGGTATGCTCGGTAAGAGTCTTACCCTCTTTAAATCGCTTGGTAAACTCATCCTCTGAAATAACGGTGATATTCTCATTCTTCAGGAAGGCAGCGATAGAATCAAGTTCACGGTTACGCAAATCTGCGTAAGTCTCATTATCACTACATGCGGCAGATCGGAAGAGCACACGTCTGAACTCCAGTCACGTTTCGGAATCTCGTATGCCGTCTTCTGCTTGAAAAA
>USQD01000227.1 GCA_900556795.1 uncultured Prevotella sp.
ATAAGAATCTTTTTTGCTAACTTTGCATGGAAAATAACAATTAAAATGCTGAAATTTATATCCTTTGGCAGTGGAAGCAGTGGCAACAGCTACTATCTTTACACTGAGACGGATTCGCTATTGATAGACGTAGGAGTAGGTATCAGAACCCTGAAAAAGCACTTCCATAACTATGGATTGCGCTTCGAGGATGTGCATCATATCCTCATTACCCATGACCACGCCGACCATGTAAAGTCGGTGGGCAGCTTGAGTACTGATTATAAACTACCAGTATATACAACCCGTAAAGTTCATGTAGGTATCGAGCGCAATTATTGCGTCCGAAAGAAAATTGCGCCTAATCATGTGCATGTCATCGAGAAAAGCGTACCTTTCAATGTGGGGGAGTTTAAGGTGACTCCTTTTGGGGTTCCGCATGACAGTACTGATAATGTGGGCTATTTTGTAGAGTGTGGAGGCGTAACCTTCTGTCTTATTACTGATGTGGGGCATATCACCGAGGAGATGCACGATTTTATCAGTCGTTCCAACTATCTGGTGATAGAGGCAAACCATAGCGTGGAGATGCTTCAGCAGGGACCTTATCCTCAGTATCTGAAGGATCGCATTCTGGGACCTAACGGTCATCTCAGCAATGATGATTGCGCTAATGCATTAGCCGATTATGCCACACCCATCCTTCGCCATGTCTGGCTCTGCCATCTCAGTGAGGAGAACAATCATCCCGAGCTGGCGAGAAAGACCGTGGAGCAGATTCTGCGAAGCAAAGGCATCGTAGCTGGAAAGGACTTCGAACTGGAAGTGCTGAAGAGAAAGACGCCTAGTGAGATTTATAAATTGGTATAAATACCCCCTAAACCAATGTTCGTCGTATTCCCGGCCCGCCCTGAATCAATGATTGCTGGCTTAAGAGAACGATCGGAATTTTTATTCCCGGCCCGCCCTGAAAGGGCAGAAGCTCCTAGCTCAGGACATCGCCCTGGGTACATAGGGATATAACAGAGTCGCCCTGTAAGGGCAAAAGCTTGGTATTGAGAAGCTTTTGCCCTTACAGGGTGACTTTCTTGCTTATGTATAACCCAGGGTGTTACCCTGGGCTAGGAGCTTCTGCCCTTTCAGGGCGTGTGGATGCAAACACCACTTGGAGCATGCCGGGCATTGCCTAAATCATACTGATTTTCTAGATTTTATCCAATGCCTGCTTGATATCATCCAGGATATCTTCGACATCCTCGATACCTACTGACAAACGAATCAAATCTGGCGCAACGCCTGCCTCTTTCAACTGCTCGTCTGAAAGCTGACGGTGGGTATGGCTGGCTGGATGGAGCACGCAAGTACGGGCATCAGCCACATGAGTCACGATATTAATCATATCGAGCGAATCCATGAACTTGATTGCTGTTTCGCGGTCACCCTTCAGTCCGAATGCGATAACACCGCAGGTACCGTTTGGCATGTACTTCTGGGCAAGATCATAATATTTATCGCCCTTCAGTCCACTATAGTGAACCCAAGCCACACGCTCATCGTTCTGCAGGAATTCTGCTACCTTCTGGGCATTCTCGCAATGCTGATGCATACGGAGATGGAGACTCTGAAGACCTAAGTTCAGGATGAACGAATTCATTGGTGCAGGGATAGAACCCAGGTCGCGCATCAACTGAGCCACCAGTTTGGTTGTATATCCCATTTTGCCGAAAGCCTTTACGTAGGTCAATCCGTGGTAGCTCTCATCCGGTGTGCAGAGACCAGGGAACTTATTGGCATTCGCCATCCAGTCGAAGTTGCCGCTATCCACAACAACGCCACCTACCTGAGAGGCTGTACCATCCATATATTTAGTGGTAGAGTGGGTAACGATGTCGGCTCCCCATTCAAATGGACGACAGTTGATAGGGGTAGCGAAGGTGTTGTCTACAATGAGAGGCACACCGTTCTTATGAGCGATGCGTGCAAACTTCTCGATATCGAGCACGGCACAGCCAGGATTGCTGATGGTTTCACCAAAAACTACCTTGGTATTTGGACGGAAAGCCTTCTGGATTTCCTCCTCGCTGTCGTTAGGATTTACGAAGGTGCACTCGATACCGAGTTTCTTCAAGGTTACACCGAAGAGATTGAAGGTGCCGCCGTAGATTTCGTTAGAGGTAACGATGTGGTCGCCTGCCTCGCAGATGTTGAACACAGCGTAGAAGTTGGCAGCCTGACCGCTGGAAGTCAACACTGCGCCCACGCCACTCTCAAGCTGAGCAATCTTCTTGGCCACAGCATCATTAGTTGGGTTCTGGAGTCGGGTATAGAAATATCCCTCTTTCTTCAAATCGAAGAGCATCGCCATCTCCTCAGAATTGTCATATTTAAATGTCGTACTCTGATAGATTGGCACCTCAATCGGTTCGCCGTTCTTTGGTTCATAGCCTCCCTGTACGCAGAGGGAAGCAACACGTAATTTCTTTTCCATTGTCGGTTATGTTTTTTATGTTGTTATTATATTATATGTTTATTTCATAAATACGAAGTATACTGCCGCTATCAGGCAGACGAATGCTGCCAGGTGATTCCAATGCAATCCCTGTCCCTGGAAGAGGATGTTGGCAATGATGGCAAAGACGATAAGTGATACGCATTCTTGTATCACTTTCAGCTGTACCAGATTGAAAGGACCTCCATTGTCTATGAATCCGATGCGGTTGGCTGGTACCTGACAGCAATATTCAAAGAAGGCTATGGCCCAACTGAAGGCGATGACTCCTATCAGAGGCCAGTTGCTACTCACCCCTGTCTGCTGCAGTTTGAGATGCCCGTACCAAGCCAATGTCATAAAGGTATTGGAAAGGATCAGCAGGGCGATGGTAGCGAGGGCACGGCTCATAATAGCAGAGCATTGAGATCGGTTATCGAGGCGAAATCGTCGATGACGACATCGGCTTCCGTTTGGGTTGCGAGCGTATGACGGGGTAGAGTCGTTGCCAGGGCCACGATGCGGCCTGCTCCGGCCCGGCGGGCAGCAGTGATGCCGACCCGGGCATCCTCGAATACAAGGCATTCGGCCGAAGGCAGGTGCAGTCCTTCGGCTGCCAGCAGGTATATTTCCGGGTCGGGCTTGCAGCGGGTCACCCGGTCGCCGCTGACGATGCAGGAGAAGTAGTCGGTGATACCGCAGTTGCTGAGGACGAAATCGACGTTCTCGCGGCAGCCTGAAGAACCGACGGCGCAGCGGATTCCGCGACGGCGCAGCTCTTCGAGCAGTTCCACGAGCCCCCGTACGGGGCGGATTTCCGGAGCATAGACTTCGCGGTAGATGGCTTCTTTCTCCTCGCCGAGCGCTTTCATTCCCTTTTCGCGGATGATTTCTTCGGGCAGGATCAGGCGCAT
>USQD01000228.1 GCA_900556795.1 uncultured Prevotella sp.
ACAAACTTCAGAGCCTTTTTTATTCCAAAATTACGTTAAATCACGCTTGTGAATTTTCACTTGCGAAACTTTAGTAAGAAGATATAGATAATGAGAACACTGGAACTTTTGGCACCAGCCAAGAATCTTGAATGTGGAATTGCTGCCGTTGACCATGGTGCAGATGCAGTTTATATCGGTGCACCAAGATTTGGTGCACGTGCTGCTGCCGGCAATTCTCTGGATGATATCCGACAGCTATGCCGCTATGCCCATCAATATCAGGCAAAGGTGCATGTTACGGTCAATACCATCATTTATGATTCTGAGCTCAATGATACGCTGGATATGATCCGTGACTTGCAGGAGGCTGGCGTTGATGCTCTCCTGTTGCAAGACATGGGAGTATTGTATGCGTTGCAGGGTAAGGGTCCTTCAGCTGTAGACTTCACCTGGACAAGGGAATTACACTCAAGTACACAATGCGATACACGAAGTGCTGAAAAAGTAAAATGGCTTCAGGCTCTGGGATTCAACCGTGCTGTCCTGGCAAGAGAACTCTCCGTTAAGGAAATCTCCGACATACATCAGGCTGTTCCTGATATGGACTTGGAGGTGTTTGTTCACGGAGCATTATGCGTAAGCTATTCCGGCGTATGCTATGCTTCCGAGAGATGCTTTGGCCGCTCTGCCAACCGTGGCGAATGCGCCCAGTTCTGCCGCATGAAATTCAACTTGCTGGATTCGGACAACAAGGAAATAGAACATCAGCGTCATCTCCTTTCCTTAAAGGATATGTGCCAGATCGACAATCTGGAGGCTTTGGCTGATGCAGGTGCCTGTTCATTCAAGATAGAAGGAAGATTGAAGGATGCAGGTTATGTCAAGAACGTTGTTTCAGCCTATAGCCAGCGCCTTGATGAAATCTGCAGGAAACATCCCCAGAAGTATGCACGCCCGTCTTTTGGACGTCCACGATATGAATTTGAAGCCAATTTAAAGAAGACATTCAATCGTGGTTTTACAAACTATTTCCTGAAAGGACGCCAGCCGGATATTGCAAGTTTCGATACTCCGAAGGCAATCGGCGAGTTTGTAGGCAAGGTCAAGGAAATCCGTGGCAACAGTTTCAATGTAGCCAGTATCGCCAGTTTTACCAATGGTGATGGCTTGTGCTTCATCAATGATGAGCACGAATTGGAAGGTTTCCGCGTGAACCGTGCACAGGGCAACCGTCTGTACCCATTGAAAATGCCAATGAACTTACGTCCGGGAATGGGCTTGTACCGTAACAATGACCAGGCTTTTGAAAAGATTCTCGCAGGGAAAACAGCTGAAAGAAAGATTCCTATTAAAATTACGTTCAGTCTGTATGATGAAGATGGACACAGCGGATTCTCTGCAGAAGCGCAATATGTCAGTGAACAGGGAATAGGATGGAATTCTGATGATTCTAACTTGATGGGTAAGGCTGTTGTGGCTTTTGAACACAATCTGGCACAAAAACCTCAGCATGATAATATCGTCAGACAACTCAGTAAGCTCGGCGGTACCATCTACGAGTGCAGGGAGGTGGAGATAAAGAACCAGGCTGACAACTATTTCATTCCAAGCAGCGTACTTACAGAGTTGCGCAGAAATCTGATGGAAGACATCGAAAAGAATGCTGATATTTCATCAAGCGAAAAAGCTGTTTCGGGCGGTCTGAGCAGCGCAGAAGATAGTTTGCAGGAAAGCAAGGTGAAAGTCTGGCAGAGGGAATATGGCAAATATGGTTATCTCTACAACATTGCCAACAAGAGTGCACATGAGTTTTATAAGCTGCACGGGATGAGTCATACGGAGAATGCCTTCGAATTATGCAAGACCTTTTTTCAAGGCACGAAGACCGGCGAAAGTCTCATCATGCAGTGTCGCCATTGCATCCGCTACTCCCTTGGCTATTGCGTAAAACGTGGCGGCAGGAAGCCAACATGGAAAGAACCGCTGTATCTGGAGTTGAGCGATGGCAGAAGATTCAGACTGGAATTTGCGTGCAACGTTTGTCAGATGAATATTTATTCAGACTAATTATCACGTCTCAATAAGATGAATAAGCTATAGAAATATGATGAGAATGAAACACATATATATTTTACTGTTACTGGGCATCACATTGATGCTCAGTAGCTGTTATCACCGTCATAATTCTCATCAGCAACATGCAGCACTCATAGAATATAGCAACAAGCAGCTGGATTCCATTTCCTTTTCTACCACGCACCATTATACCAATAAATTCAACTTTATGGTATTCAAGGATTCTCTCATACTTGTCAAGCAGCTGCCTGAAGAACTGATGAGTGAATTGCAGGTTGATTCGTTTGCCGTAAAGAAAGGCAGGCTGCTGGTAGTAACGGATATTCGTATGGTTCCACAGGATTCCATCGATTCCGTATGGGTACAGCTTGCAACAGAAGACAATACTTTCGGCTGGACACGGGAATCGAAAATGCTGCAACAGGTAGTTCCTGATGACCCAATATCAGAGTTTATCATGACATTCAGTAATGTGCATTTACTCATTTTCATGGTCATTATTGTTGTGATAACTATAGCTTATCTCATACGCAAGGTGAGTTGCAGCAACATCTATATAGTGCATTACAATGATATAGATTCCCCATATCCTACGGCATTGGTCATACTGGTAGCAATCTCTGCTGCATTCTATGCCACCATTCAGACTTTTGAACCGGAAACATGGCGGCATTTCTATTTTCATCCCACGCTCAACCCATTTGCGGTACCTCGCATTTTGGGATTCTTTCTTGCTGCCGTATGGTCAGTTATCATAGTGGGGATAGCTTGTATTGATGAAGTATATCACCGGTTGCGATGGGGAGAAGGCGTATTGTATCTGGGTGGACTGGCTAGTGTCTGCGCTTTAGATTACATCATCTTCAGTGTGCTTACTTTATATTATATCGGCTATGTATTATTAGTTGCCTATATCTGGTTTGCTATCACAGCATACCTTAAAAGGAAATAACTTGGGGTGACTTTGCCTGGTTGATGACCGGCGCCTGCCATCATTTATCTTCCGCCAGGGTCATCATAGATAACCGTTTGAAGACACATAAGGCGTTTTCTTCGATTGCCGGTGCAAAGATATGAAAAATTTCTGTATCTGCCAAATTTAGGCATGTGATAAGGAGCGATTTTCAGCAGCTTACGATTTGAAACTTAGATAAAATAACAAACTCTATATTTTATGGGCACATCTCTATGCTTTGCAGCATAGAAAACTATGTTTTGCTGTATAAATCAGTATATTAGATCGGAAGAGCACACGTCTGAACTCCAGTCACGTTTCGGAATCTCGT
>USQD01000229.1 GCA_900556795.1 uncultured Prevotella sp.
CAATACGCCCACCACAATCACTATCAAATACTTGTAGTGAGCCAGATAATTCCATATAATTCCTAGACGTTTACTCATTAATTTCTTACTATATTAACCATTTTATACTCATGAAAATCCACATAATTGTGAATTTGTTTGCAAAGATAATATTTTTTTGTTATCTTTGCATCATCAATTAAGAAAAAATAATGGAAGAGTATATAGTTTCTGCAAGAAAGTACCGTCCAATGACCTTTGACTCGGTAGTTGGACAGGCTGCTTTGACCACCACTTTGAAGAATGCAGTAAAGAGCGGCAAGTTGGCTCATGCCTATCTTTTCTGCGGTCCAAGAGGTGTGGGTAAGACTACTTGTGCCCGTATCTTTGCCAAGGCAATCAACTGCGAGCACCCTAACGAAGCCGGCGAAGCATGCAACGATTGCGAAAGCTGCCGCGCATTCAACGAGCAGCGTTCCTTCAACATCTTTGAGCTTGATGCTGCCAGCAACAACGGTGTCGACCAGATCAAGACCCTAATGGAGCAAACCCGCATCCCGCCACAGGTAGGAAAATATAAAGTGTTTATCATCGACGAGGTCCACATGCTGAGTCCCGCTGCTTTCAACGCCTTTCTCAAGACGCTGGAAGAACCACCTTCGCATGTAATCTTTATCCTTGCCACCACCGAAAAGCACAAGATTCTGCCTACCATCCTCAGCCGATGCCAAATTTATGACTTCGAGCGTATGACTGTGCCTAACACCATCAATCATCTGAAAATGGTGGCAGAAAAGGAAGGCATCAAATACGAGGAGCAGGCACTTGCCGTCATTGCAGAAAAGGCTGATGGAGGTATGCGAGACGCCCTCTCCATCTTCGATCAGGCTGCCAGTTTCTGTCAGGGAGACATTACCTATAAGAAGGTGATAGAAGACCTCAACGTTCTGGATAGTGACAATTATTTCCGCATCGTAGACCTCGCCTTGGAGAATAAGGTGAGTGAAATCATGCTGGTCCTTGACGGAATATTGAACAAAGGATTTGATGGCGGAAACATGATTCAAGGCTTGGCACAGCACGTACGCAATGTGATGATGGCAAAGGATTCTCAGACATTGCCACTGCTGGAAACCAGTAATGAGCAGAAAGCCAAATACCTGGCACAGGCACAGAAAGCCCCTACACCTTTTTTATATAAGGCTCTCAAGATCATGAACAACTGCGATGTACAATATCGCCAGAGTTCAAACAAGCGATTGCTGGTAGAGCTTACCCTTATCCAGGTTGGTCAGATTACCCAGCCAGAAGATCAGGATGTGCCTAGTGCGGGGCGCACGCCCCACAGATTAAAATCCCTGTTTCAGAAAATTGTTGCCCAGCTTAAGCCTGTTGCTCAGGGTGCAGGTGCGGGGCAAGATGGCAGCAGCAATACTCCTATTGCTGCCGCTACGGTATCGCCTACTCCAAACTCTCAGACCACTCAAAGCCAACAGTCTCAGGACCAACCTGGCAAAGCTACGGCTACAAGTGTCAGAAAAGTGAATTTCAGTGGTATCGGCATGACTTTCTCCAATCTTAAAAAGAACGAAGAGAGAGAGCATAGAACGTTCAATCCGATAGACAAGCTGAAGGAAGAACATACCCCAGCCAGCAATGCACAAGACATGAACCATTCATTCACCCAAGAGCAGGTAGAAGGACAATGGATCAACATGTGCATGAGAATGCAGAATATCAAGGAACTGATTGGTCTTGCCAACCGCATGAAGGCAGTAACGCCAACGATTACCAACTTCCCTAATATAGAAGTAGTGGTAGACAACCAGCTGTTGCTTAACGACATCCTCAACATCAAGAACAGAATTCGCCCTACGTTTGTACAAGGTTTGCGCAACAATCAGATTCAGATAGATTATCGCATAGCCAAAGCAGATGAAATCAAGAAGGTTCTGTCAAAGCGTGAAGTCTTCGACAACATCATGGATAGCAATCCGGCATTCAAGAAAATGGTCAGCATCTTAAATCTGGCACTCACATAATAATAAGAAGAAAAAAGCGATCATAAAAAGAGGTTATGTCAATACCGACATAACCTCTTCATTTTTTATGAACCTATAAACTTTTGATTTTCAGATTTTAATCATTAAATAATGATTGCGAAACAGGATGTACGAACGACATTAAATCAATGGCATTCCTGCCTCATCGCATTCCTTGCGCATTTCTTCAGGCCAGATACTAGCCTGAATCTCTCCGATATGAGCCTTATGAAGCATCACCATGCAGAGACGGCTCTGACCGATACCACCACCGATACTGAGAGGCAACTTATCATTTAACAGCTGCTGGTGGAAATAAAGCTTCTCTCTATCTTCCTTACCCTCAATCTTCAGCTGACGAAGCAAGCTCTCCTTATCTACACGGATACCCATGGAACTGAGCTCGAAGCTGCGACCCAAAACAGGATACCAGATCAGAATATCACCATTCAGTCCAGCCTTACCATTCTCAGCAACAGTACTCCAATCATCATAGTCAGGAGCTCTGCCATCATGCTTCTCGCCATTGCTCAACTCGCCGCCAATACCCTCAACAAATACAGCGCCGTATTTCTCACAGATAGCATCCTCGCGCTCCTTCGGAGTCATATCAGGATACATATCCAGCAAATCCTGCGCATGAATGAAATGAATTTCTCTTGGCAGGAATGGCTTGATTTCAGGATAATGCTCGCAAGTGAGATATTCCGTGCGGAGAATAGCTGCATAGATGCGGCGCACTATGTCTTCCAGGAAGGCGATAGTACGGTCTTTGCGGGTTATCACAGCTTCCCAGTCCCACTGGTCAACATAAAGCGAATGCAAATTGTCGAGTTCTTCATCGGCACGAATTGCATTCATATCAGTATACACGCCATATCCTGGCTCGATATTATATTCGGCAAGGGTAAGTCTCTTCCACTTGGCAAGAGAGTGCACCACCTCAGCCTGAGCTTCCCCCAAGTCCTTGATAGGAAAACTTACAGGGCGCTCCACGCCGTTCAAATCGTCATTGATTCCAAGTCCCTTCAGTACAAAGAGCGGAGCAGTAACGCGGCGAAGGCGCAACTCTGTGCTCAAATTCTGCTGAAAGAATTCTTTTATCAGTTTGATACCCATTTCGGTCTGTCGCATATCCAACAGCGCCTTGTACCCTTCAGGTTTTATCAATTTGCTCATTTTCGTATGGTTTTTATTTTGTATTATCGTTTATTATCTATTGTTGGGTGCAAAGGTACAAATAAATTATTAATCTGCAAGCATTTTTCCGTATTATTTTGCAAAGTGATAACTATTTTTA
>USQD01000230.1 GCA_900556795.1 uncultured Prevotella sp.
TTTTTTTTTTTTTAATGATACGGCGACCACCGAGATCTACACTCTTTCCCTACACGACGCTCTTCCGATCTACCCTTATTACGACAACCGGTACCAGCTGCAAGTTTGCACCCGAACAGCAGGATGGTGACACCGTGGCAGCCAGCGAGTTCTATCCGGAAGACACATCGTCTGTCCATGCCAAAAAGATGGCGAAGAAGACAGCTGAGCAGGCTGCCATCGTGGACAGTACCGACATATTTTATATAGGCAGCGGTTCTACCAAGGATATCATCCAGCTAGTATCCTACCCTTCACGCCGCGACACCTTTATATATAGCAAGACCCTACATATCAAGGTGAAGGGTAATGCCGACATCAACCATGTGGTAAGAGTAGACTACTATCTGCTGAACGGCAAGGATTCGCTGGTGAAATATGTAGAGGAGGTGAAACTCGATGCGAAGAAATAATTCCCGTAAAACACGCCCTCTCAATACACACAAACCTGGTCAAGGACCAAGCCTTCGTCCAATGCCTTGATGAGAATGCGATGCTTCTTCATTCGGGCTACTGGCAATGTAAAGGATACGCGAGCCTGACATTGCAGAGTGTTCACCTTCCACTGCTCACTTCTGCCACGGGTCTGAATCTCCTTTTCTACCGGTTTTCCACCGTCCAGCGACAGAGAGAAACGAAGTTTGTCATCCATAGGATGAGTCGGAACCCAACGAACCTGGATGGTAATCGAATCACCCTTCACCTTCTTACCGTCGAAAACAAAACCTATCTCTTGATTTCGGACTATACTAATCGCCTTACCTTCATAACCCAATCCCTTCCACAAGTAAAGAGGACTGGCTGAAAAGCAATCGTTGGCGCTCAAACATGCTATATATTCAGGATCTTTTGCCAAAGGCTGGGTAGCCACGGTATGAGGCACACGGTTGAATACCGGCAGCCTGCGTGGCTGGAAATCCATCATGCGGTTCCACTTGCCCTGATTGTAATAACCCTCGTTGTATACCTTGGTGAGACTGATTATGCTGTCGTAAGCCGCCTCGCTCTTCTTCCAATACTCAGCAGAAACATCACGGGAAGAACCTGAAATTTCCTTTCCGTGGCGAGCCAGCTGCCCATAAAGGAGTTTATTGTTCATCTGGGCAGCAGCCTGCACGGGATATTTGAATAGCTGATAGAACTCATCCTTGCGCTCCTTAGGCAATTCACCCTTGGCTATCGCCTTATCGAGCATTCCCCCTATCTTCTCTGCCTTGTCAGAAATCGACTTGTAATCAGCCAATCTTGCCCGGATATAGGCTTCGCTCCATGGCAGGTCGGTGATTACCTTATATTTCGGATTTCTTTCCTCGCATCGCGTATTCGCCATGAACTCCGGCTTGCGGATATACGCCAGCCGATAGCTCTCCTGCATCACCGGCAGCATCTCTGCTGCCAGTTTCCTGCCGAATTCGCGCGTCCAGAAATTTCTCTCGTGCTCTGCCAGCCATTCATTGTTAGGTTGCAGCTCCTTCTCTGGGGTATCGTCTGGATAGATGCGGTTCATATTCCACGCCATATCCAGGAAGAGCTCTATCTGATACTCAGCAGGCTTGATATCGCCTACATTGAGAATCCAGAACTTCTGAATGCCTTTGTGCCAGGCTTCAGACATCTGCTGGTAGAGTAAAGCTGGCGAGAAGGTGCCGAGCCAGAGATAATCATGAGGACGGCCCCAATAACTCACGTGATAGTAGATGCCGTTACCACCCTTGCGGGCACGCTCTTCGGCTGTAGGAAAGTGGCGCACCATGCCATAATTGTCGTCGCACCATACGAGGCATACATCCTCAGGCACCTGCAAGCCTGCATGATACACATCGAGCACCTCCTTGTAAGGCACGAACAACTGCGGCACCTGCGTCACATCCTTATTCACATATTTTCCCAATAACTCTCTCTGCGCCACAAGGACGCTATCTAATACTGTTTTCTGTTCCTCAGTTGTCTTGGCTCCCTGCATGGCTCCATCATGAACGCCACGCATTCCGATGGTATAGAGGATAGGCTGACCAGCCACCTCCTTCACACGGTCTTCCCAGAACTGGAGCACATTCTCCCTGTTGTTCAGAAAATCATACTCTCCTATTCCTCTCATCTTCCATTCGCCAGCCGTACTCGAAGCCATCGGCTCGCAATGGGAACCGCCGATGTAGATGCCATACTGCTGAGCCACTTCTCTGTTGCCTTCTGTCAGGAAGAAAGGACGGGTGCATTCGTGCATCGCCGGCCAGTAGGTATTGGCACGAAGACGGAGCAGAAGTTCGAAGATGCGGGCATTGGTCTTAGGACCTATATGACCTGGAATATCCGATGGTTCATAGGTCTTTCCCGACCATGGCATCAGTCCCCAATCCTCATCATTGATGAAGATGCCTCTATACTCCACCGATGGTGCCTGCTCATTGTGATATCCTTCCTTCAGGGAGAATGCCTTGAGCTGCTTAGGCTCGGCATCTGCCCACCATTCCCACGGTGAAACGCCCAAGAGGCGAGACACCTCGAGGATGCCGTAAGCCAATCCATGATCATCGCTACCTTTTATATATAGGCAGCCATTGGCAGACTTTAGCAGGAAAGCTTCCTTCTTGTAGGCGAAGGCAGCGGCATCCCTCTGCAGGATGATGGAACTATTAACAGAAGTATTAACAAGTTTCATTTCCGAGCCCAGCACTTTTCGGATATCGCCCTTCAACATCTTCAAAGCAGTCTTAGCCACGGGTTCCATCCGGGCAGTATCAGCAGAAACCACCACCATCTGCCCGCTCTCATCTGAGAAGACCCTCGCGGCTCTCATGCGGCACCCGCCAACCATGACAAGTCGATGGTGAGGTCGCGCACGTTGCCCGTTCCCGGAACCTCAAGCTGTCCGAGCGTGATGCTACCTTGGCCGTCATATGAGATGGCGCCGCCGGTAAGCTCCGAAAGCAGCCCCACCGGACCCGACTGACCGCTCATGGACGATACGATCGAGCGAATTGCGCTGTACCAGGCACCGCCCGCCTCACTCAGGATGTTGGAGCTGTTGGTAAGCACCGGTTTCTTGGCCGACATGTCCGCAGGCTTTATCGCCAAAAGGTCGACGGCATCGGTGAGGGCGTCCTTGAGCCACGACGAGATGCCGCCCATCCCCCATGACGAGAGCGTCTGGAACGACGTCTTCATCGCACCAGACAAGGCGTCATAGCCGTTGCCGTACGCCACGAGCACATTGCCCCACACCGTGAGCACCGAGTCGAGCACTCCCGA